>JAYVXM010000628.1:0-9930 GCA_043785205.1 Bdellovibrionales bacterium | reverse complement strand
TCGCGGAGAGGACTTTCTCCATGTAAACATTTTCGTCGTCCGCGGAGACTTCCTCGTCCACGCCGCGAATCACATCCTTCACTTTCGTACGCCCGCTCTCGAGGCGCTCGCCAAGTTCGACGATCGCGATCGTGCCGAGCTTCGACGCGAGCAGCGCGCGCAGAATTTCGATTTCGCCCGCTTCGATGCGCTTCGCGATTTCGACTTCGCCTTCGCGCGTGAGCAACGAAACCGAACCCATCTTTTTTAAATAAAGCTTAACCGGATCCGCGCCCCGCGCGAGTTCCGCGCTGGCGGCCGGAGCGACGGCTTCTTCATCGTCATCGTCGGACGCCTTCGCGGGCGCGCCTTCGGCGCTTCCCTCTTCGTCGTCGCCGTCGCGCGCTTTCCGCAGCGAATCGATCACTTCGATGTCGCTTTCGGCGAGGAGATTCATGATCTCATCGATCTGCACCGGCAACGTGATTTCCGGCGGAAGCATTTCGTTCACTTCTTCGTACGTGAGGTATCCGCGCTGGACCCCCATATCGAGAAGCTTCTTGATGTCTTTGTTTTTCGCGAACACGGATTCACCGGCCGCAAGAATCGGCGCCCCTTCCGCCATCATTTCGTGCACGCGCTCAAGATCCTGGGCGAGCGTCTTCTCGACGTTTTTCTCCGAAATTTTTTCGGTTTTTTCGGAACCTTTCGCGGCTGGCTTTTTGGCTTTGGAGAGGTCGGGCTTTTTAACGGCAGAGCCCGCGGCAGTAGTCGCGGAAGAAGCGGATTTAGACTTCGTCATAGAATGACTCAAACTCCTTCATTCGCCGTTTCACGTCAAGGAATTCCTGGGCAAGACGCGATCGTAAGTCCTCGTCTTTCTTGAGTTCTGCGTCGCGCAGACGCCCCTTCAACTCTTGCGAGAAGCGTGCCCAAGATTGGTGAATTCCGCGTTGAACCGCGATTCGAAATTCACCTTCGCTGAGCGGCGCCGTGCCCGGCGCGTCGGTACCGACGAGGGATTCGGTGACCAGTTCGCGGATCTCGATCGCGAACGCGAAGAGCTCGCCTTCCGACGGTTCCTGACTTGAAGCGACCGATTCTAAAAAGGATTCGGGAGTCATCCCGCGATCGAGAATGGCCTCGAGGACCTTCCGAACACTCGGATTATCGGCGAGCTCGAAGAGAGGCCGACCCTCCGGCAGATAACCCCGAGCCTCTTCGATCATCGTGCGGTAATTCCCGCCGCGCAGGAGACCCCGGATCAAAATAACCTCTTTCAGCGACGGTTTTTGACTCGGCGCCGTCCGTTTGGCCGCCGGGCGACCCGTCGCAGAATCGGATCCCGGAAGGGCCGTGGGTCCCGAAGATCGGCCCGGGGCGGCGTTCTTCACGCTTCCCATGGCGGTTTGGAGCAAGGATTTCGAGATCCCGAAATCCCGGGCGACCGTCTCGATCCGAAGCTCCCGGCCGACGGGATCGCGGTACATCGCCAGCCATTCCGCGACCTGTTTAATCGCTTTCGAGCGCTCTTCCGTACCCTTCAACGCGAAAATCCGCGCCGATTCGATCCGCGTATCGAAGAGGGGCGCCGTTTTCGCGAGGATGCCGGACATCCGCTCGACGCCGTCCTTCACGAGTTTTCCCGTCGCTTGATCGAAGAGAATTTCGTCCGGATCGAGCCCGTCGGGCAGGCTCGCGCCGTGGAGGATCACGCCGAGCTTAAGTCCGAGTTCCATCGCCCGATCGGTGGCGTTGATCCCCGCTCGGTCGCCGTCGAAGAGGACGGTGACCTTCGTGCAAAACTTCCGAAAGAGCGCGAGGTGGTCCTCCGTGAGCGAGGTCCCGCAGGTGGCGACGACGTTTTGGAAACCGCCCGCGTGGAGCGCGAGGACGTCGAAATAACCTTCGACGAGGATGACCTCGTCCTTTTCGCGGACGTGCTTCTGGGCCTGGAACATCCCGTAAGCGAGCTTGGACTTTTGGAAAAGCATCGACTCCGACGAGTTCAGGTATTTCGGCGACTCCCCGCCCACCTCCGGAGCTCCCGGTGGGGTCGGCAGCCCGCGGCCGCCGAATCCGACGACTTTTCCGCGGAGGTCGAGGATCGGGAACATCGCGCGATTCCGGAAAAGATCGAAATAACCGGGGCCGCCCTTCGCGCCCTTTTGGGACGGTTTAATCAAGCCAAGCTCCGCCGCGAGCGGAAGCGGTGCCTTCGCGTTCACGAGGTGGGTCGCGAGCCCATCCCAGGACGCGGGAGCGGCACCGACGTAAAACGCCTGCGAAAGCGCGGACCCGATTCCGCGCTTTCGGAAGTATTCCGCGATGTGGGCGTTCGCCTTTCCTTTTTCGAGCTGGTTCCGAAAGAAGGTCGCGGCGAACCGGTTAAGCTTGTATGCGGTCGCGTGCTTGTCTCGCGCCTCTTCCCGGCGTTTCGCCGCCTCGGGGTCGGTTTCGTCCCCGCGCTTGAAGTCGCCCGGAAGGGCGAGCTTCGCGCGGTCGGCGAGTTCTTCGACCGCCTCCATGAAGGAGAGTCCGTGAATATCCTGGGTGAAGGTGACGAGATCGCCGCCTTTTTTACAGCCGTGGCACGAGTAAAGCTGCTTCGCCTCGCTGACCGCGAACGACGGGGATCGCTCGTTGTGGAACGGGCAGAGGCCCATGTAGTTTGAGCCCGATTTCTTCAGGACGACGTGTTCGCCCACGACGTCGATGATATTCACCGCGTCTTTAATCTTCTGGATGAACTCGGGAGAAATTCTACTGCCTTTACTCAAGACTCTATTATTCTACATCTAAGATTGAACGGGGAATCGGGCGCGGTTTCGATTCTCGATCGGTTACCCGCCGAGGCGGGCCTTTACTAAGGTGTTCACGAGCTTCCCGTCGGCCTTGCCCTGCACCTTCGGCATGAGGGGGGCCATGACTTTTCCCATTTCCTTCGCGGTAGTCGCTCCCGATTCCTTCACGGCCCAGTCGACGACCGCCGTCACTTCGGCCTCGGACATCTGCTCGGGAAGGAATGTCTTCAGAAACTTCGCTTCGGCCTCTTCCTTCGCGACGAGATCTTCGCGGCCGCCGGAGCGGAACTGTTCGATCGAATCGAGACGCTGCTTGAGGATGGTGCCGATGATCTTCTGGATGCCAGCGTCGTCGAGGTCCGTACGGTCATCGATCTCCTTCTTCCGCACGGCGGAGTGAAGGTTGCGCACGAAGAGGAGCGTCTCTTTGTCTCCCGACTTCATCGAGGACTTCATCAGATCGGAAATTTTTTCTTTAATCGTCATGGCGGCGTCTCCGGGGGTGAGAAAAAAAGGAAGGGAAGCGTCGGCGATTCACCGGCCGCTTCCCTTCACCATTGAGAGCGAATCGAATTAAGAACGATCGCGGGATCGGCCTTTTTTCGAAAGGCGTTTGCGGGCGGCGATCGCCTTCTTTTTCTTCTTAACGGAAGGCTTTTCGTACGCTTCGCGCTTGCGCACTTCAGCGAGGGTGCCGGCTTTTTCGCAGTTCTTTTTGAACTTCTTCAGAGCGGCTTCAAAAGAGTCGCCATCGCGAATCACAATACCTGGCATAAATTTCACCTCCCCCCATTTAAATTTAGACTCGAGTTTGAATCTGGACTCGTTATAGGGGGGAATCCCGGGAAGGACAAGCCGAGTTCATCACCCACTGTCAAATGCGCCGCGTTACCGCTCACTAGTGCCTTCTACCCCGGCACATCGATTGCTTTGTAGAGCCCGTCCCCCAATTCCGCCTCGCTCCACCGAGTGGGCCCATTTTTTTTATGTGAAGGAGCATCCCCATGAACCTCGCCCATCGCCTCCCGCTCGTCCTTATTTCACTCACCTTTTCCGCCCTCATCGTCGGCTGCGGGAAAGAGAATTCGAAAGTCATTCAGGGCCAGCTCGATAATAATCAAATCACTCCGGGTACCTATACGAGTGAACGCTGCTTCCTGAACAAGATCGAAACCCAGACGACGCTCCAGAATAAGTGGTCAAAGGCGACGATCGTCTTTAATAACGACCTGACCGGCTCCGGGCATTTCGTCACGTTCACGGACGCCGCCTGCACCGCCCAGGTTTCCGACACCACGTTCACTTTCTCCGGCGCCAAGGTGAATCGGATCGGCGGCGTCGCCGTGATCAGCTTCACGCAGTCGGGCACCGTGGTGAATCCGACGTGGTGGATCCCTGCGAACGTTTCCGACACGGGTTATTCTTTCGACGTCGATTTCACCGACGGCGAATCCGGTCCGTACATCGTCGAGCCGACACCGACCCAGCTCTCGGGATTTGCGCAGAATCCTCAGGATGGCGTTTCTTTCAAGAAGCAATAGTTCCTAAGGGTCCGCGACTGACCGGAGGCCGACGATAAAACCGCCGCCCCCGGCTCCAGTGAGTCGCGGCGAACGCATTCCTTCTTTTTCGAGCCGTTCGAGAAGAATTCGAACTTCCTCGGGAACGAGGTCCCAGGCCGCGAAAACTTCGGAGGCGCGCTTCATCCCCCGCGCGATGCGATCGATATCCTCGGGACTCGCGTCGGGGGCGTGAAGGCCGGAGAGAATCTCTTCCGTCGCGTGCATCATCTCGCGATCGAGCGCTTCCCCGCGCTCGGGATGCGCTTCCCGGACCGCATTTACCTTCGCGATACACTCGCGGGTCGACGCCCGCAAACCCGAATCTACGAAAACGAACGGGGGGAGCCGGCGATTCCCGAGGGGGATCGCTCCCCCCACCATCGAAAAGAGAATCGGTTCGCCGAGCGAAACCACCGCGACGTCCATGCCCGAACTTTTCCCGTGGAAAAAATCCTCCATTGTGCGAGCGAGATCGCGTTCCGACGATCGGCCGAGCGCGTGGACGGCGAGCACCCAGCGTGCGATCGCGACGGAAAGCGCCGCCGAAGATCCGAGGCCGGCCCCGAACGGGATCGTGCTCGTGATCCGCAACCGGCCGCGCGGGATATCCGGCGTCGTCCCGTGATTCGAAAGCCAGCCCTGCGCGACCTTGAGGAGCGCGTGAATCACCGGCGCCGCGAGGTCGGGCTCGACGGTCAAGCTTCCGTCGTTCGGAGTGAACTCGAGCGTAAGGCTGAACTCTGGGTGCGGGAGCGCGATCGCGGAACCTCCGCGAAGCACCGTGTGCTCACCGGCGAGGACCCACTTCCCGGGAACTTCGGTGGTGAAGGCGAACCCGCTCATGCTTCGCTCCCCGCGCCGAAGACGACGAATTCGGCGCCGGTTCCCTCCCGATCGACGAGGATCGGAAACTCCGGAAACCGCGCGGTCAATTTCGCGCGCCAATATTCCTCGTTCGCCTGGGGAATGACGACGTGAACGTTCGGACCGGCGTCCATCGTCACCGCGATCCCGCTCTCGCCGTCGAGGAAGTCGAGCACCTCCGAAGTACCCGGCGCGAAATACGAAAACGGCGGCACGGAGGTTTCGAAGAGTTGATGCATGTCCCGGAAGTCCGCCTCCGCGATTTCGGAGAGGCCGATGAAATTTCCCCCGCGAAGCGCGTTCCTCAAGTCCGCGTACCGATTCTTCGCCCGCGTCGCGCGCCCTTCCCAATGGGGAGAACTTCGAACGCGACGGTGGGCTTCGCTCGATCCGACCTTCTTCTCGGTCGCGGAAACGACGACGACGAGGTCGGAGAGCGGTCCGAGCGCGCTCTCGACCCGCTCGGTGCGGTCCTCGTCCCAGGCGACGAACGGACCTTCGAACGAACGGCAACTCGATCCCGAACCTTCCCGTGAAAGACTCGCGAGCGCTCGCCGAAGCGCGGGTTCGCTCGCATACCGGGAACGAAGCGCATCGGCGTCGCCCGCGTGGTAGGCGGTCGCCGCCAACGTCAGCGCCGCGTAACTGGACGCGCTCGAAGCGATGCCTGCCGCAGCCGGAAAAGTATTCGAGGTCCGAATTTCGACGTGCGCTGGAGCGTTACCGCCGGCGAGCCCGTGGGCCCGTAAAAGATCCGGCGCCCGGTCCATGACTCGCGACAGGTGATGAAGGAATTTTTCCTCCCCGGCGGCGGTCAAGGCTGGCGACCGTCCCTTCGCGCCTTCCGGAACCTCGCGCACGAACCGAAGCCCGCTGCCGGCGGCCGCGCGAAGCTCGACGTAAGTGCAGAGTCCCGACAGCGTCAGCGAAAGCGAGGGGTTCGCCGGCAAATTCCGGTCCGGATCCCGTTTGCCCATGTATTTCACGAACGCGATGTTCGAAGGCGCGCGCGCCAGGACGCGTTTCGCGCTCATGCGACGGCTTCCCGAATCCCCGGCTCGCGGGAAATTCCCCGCGCGAGCAGCCGAAGACTGCACTCCTCCGCGGCGAATTCGATCACGCGTTCGGTTTCGGGGGCGGAGAGCGATTCGACGACGACGAGCATGGCGTCGGTCTGGAGCGATCCGCAGCCTTTCGCGCCGATCACGCCGGGCCGACGGGAAAGCGCGAGGCGCTCGTTCCGGACGACCGGGGCTTCGAGGCCGAGGTGCGCGAGCGAATCGGCGTACGCCGAAAAAGCCCGTCCGACTTCATGCCAGTCCCGCTCCCGCGCGCCCGCACGCGCGCGTTCGAGCGAGGGTCGAAGGGAATCGAACGAAAGACTCGCGCCGGCGAGCGTCTCGAGGTGCGAGTGGGTGACCGTCTTCCGGTTCGGAAGGTGCGTCGCGGAAAAAATTAAAACCGGAAATCCTTCGAGGCGATCGGAAAGGGGGCTCATCCGCTCTGCCACCGGATCCCATTCGACGGTACCTCCGGTCCACTGGGCGATCAGGTCCGCGCCGCTCGGACGCCGCGCCGGATTTCCGGCGGTCGCGAGCGCGCGGTAGGCGCGCCACGCATCGACCGGCGAACGTACGCCCTCGCGAAAGGCCGCGACGGCGAATTCGGCGGTCGATCCCCCGAAACCGCCGCGTCCTTCCCAAGGATCGAAAAACGTTCCCCCGAGCCCGGATCGCCCCTTCGCGGCGAGGTACCGGCCGGCGGGACTCTCGGCGTGAAAGAGCGTCGATCCGGCGGCTTCGCGAAGCTCGAATCGCGGCGCGACCGCGGTGACCCACGCCGGCGCTCCCGCGAGCACGGCGTATTCGCCGAGGAGAAAGACCTTACTGGGAACCGAAATCGGCGGCATCAGTGAAAAACGGAGGGCACCGGAGTGACGGCGACTTTCTTCCGAATCTCCTCGAGAATGGCGATCGCTTGGGACAGATTGATCTTCTTTTCCCGTTCGAGGACGGCGTTCAGACGATCGCGGACTTCGCCGATCTCGTGGACCCCGGCCCCGGCCGCGATCGCGAGATTCGCCGCGTGAAGCTGCATGTGCCCCTTCACGATGCCGACGGTCGAAAGCGCCTTGAGGGCGCCGAGATTCTGGACGAGCCCGACCGCGCCGCAAATCCGCGCGAGGTCCTCGGCCATTTCCACGCCGAGCATCTTCAGGGCGACCCGCGCGGTCGGATGGGCGCGGGTGACTCCCCCGACGATGCCGACCGCGAGCGGCGCTTCGAAGCGGCCGATCAAATCGGCGCCTTCCATCCTCCACTCGGTGACGGGCTGGTATTTTCCGGAGCGGGCGGCGTAGGCGTGGATACCCGCCTCGACGGCGCGCCAGTCGTTCCCGGTCGCGATGAGGATCGGATCGATTCCGTTCAGGACTCCCTTGTTATGGGTAGCCGCGCGGTACGGATCGACCTTCGCGAACAGGGCGGCCTCGACGATCCCTTGCCCGACGACGGGATCGATCCCGCGCACGACGACTTCGGCGCCGGCAAGTTTCCCGTCCGTCAGATTCGAAAGGATGCAGAGTCCGACGCGTTCGTCGGTGAGCTGCTCGATGCGCGGTTTGAGCGCTTCGCAAACTTGATTGATGAGATTCGCGCCCATCGCGTCGCACGGGTCGCAAAGGACGTGGAGGACGAGCATGGTCCCGGCGGGAATCTCCTCGAACGCCGGGCGCGGGAGTTCGCGAATCGCGATTTCTCGCACGCCACCTCCGCGGGCGACGAGATTTGGAATGCACGCGTTCGCGAGGTGAACGAGCTCGCCGCGCGATTCCTGAAGGACGCTTTTCGCGTGAGCGACGTTCCGGACGTTCGGGAGCTGGACCTGACCGATGATCAGATTCCCCTTCACGTAAGTCCGGACATATCCTTCGCGGCTGACCCATTTCGCGGTCGACGACGCCGCCGCGATGATCGAGGTCTCCTCGACCGCCATCGGGATGAGGAGTTCGCGGCCGTCGATCCGAAAATTCGTCGCGACTCCGATCGGCATCGGAAAGAAGCCGACGACGTTTTCGATCAGATGCTCGGCGATATCGAGCGAGAACGGCGTTTCGCCGGAAAGGATCCGCGCTTCGTCGAGGGTCAGCCCGCAAAATTCGCGAACCCTTTCGAGGCGTTCGGCGCGCGTGAGACGGTGAAAGTTCTCGAATGGACGACGACTCATTTCAGCCCTCGGTTCCGGAGCGCGGCCGGCGTTTTATTCCCCGTACAAAAAAGCGCCGTGCGAAATTCGTATTCGACGGTTGCCATCCAGCGCGCGAGCTCCGCCTCGTCGGTAAGCGCCGCTTCGAGCGCCGGCTTCGCGAATCCGACCCGCGTCGCGCCGAGGGCGACGAGCTTCGCGGCGTCGAGTCCGGTCCGGACTCCCCCGCTCGCCCATATTTCGACCGTCTTCGGAAGAATCTTCGCGGCCATCCGCACGGAGTCGACGGTGGAGACGCCCCAGCTCGCGAACGTTTCCGCGGTGCGGGCGCGGACGGCGTCGCCGCCGCGCTCGGCGCGCACGCCTTCGATCCGACCCCAGTGCGTGCCCCCGAGTCCGGACACGTCGACGGCCGCGAGCCGAAGCTCGCGGACCTTGAGGAGCGTCCGGCGCGAAAATCCGCACCCGGTTTCCTTCAGGATGATCGGCACGCCGAGTTTCGCGGCCAGTCCCTTCAAAGCCTTCAGTCCGCCGCCGAATGCCGGCGTTCCTTCCGGCTGGATCGCTTCCTGGAGCGCGTTCAGGTGAACGCAGAACGCGTCGGCCTCCGTGTTCGCGACGAGACCCTTCACGCGGGCGAGCGGCGCGGTGATCGCTTGAGCGATTCCGAGGTTTCCGATCAGTACGAGGTCCGGCGAAACGCGTTTCAGTCCCTCCCACGCGTCGATCGGCGGCCGCGACGGATCGAGCTCCCGCCGCTGCGAACCGACGCCGAAGATCCAGCCCCGCTTCGCGCAGGCGGCCGCCAGACGGGCGTTCAGGCTCGCCGCCGAGGCGTGGCCGGCGGTCATTCCACAGACGAAGAACGGCGTTTTCAGATTCCGGCGGGCCGTGCCCTTCAGAAACGGGGTTTCGAGACGAATATCCGCGAAATCGAATTCCGGGAGGGCGTCGTGCTCGAGGGAAACGTCTTCGAGCCCGGAGGACTCCCGGGCCTGGATCTCGGGACGCAGGGCGATCTCGAGATGACTCTGTTTACGAGCCTCGAACGGGTTCGGATGAAAATTCGGAGACACCGGGGTTTTCAAGGTCATAGAAGTCGGGCCGACCTTTCAGGACCTAACACGTTGCGCATAGGCCTTCAATGCCGGACGCCTTCGCCATTTCCATTGGTGGAAAGAGAGGCGCCGTCTATTCTAGGGGGGTGGAACGGTCCTTTCGGGCTAAGCGACTAATATTAAAGACGATTGCGACCGCGCGGCGATTCCGATTCTGGCTGGCGGCCGGGGTCGGCCTCGTTATTATTCTCCAAATCGTCGCCTTTTCTCCTCGAAAGCTCGAAGAAGAGGGGGCCCCTCAGGCTATCGACGCCGAGTCCCTGCGCCCGGTTTACACCGACTCGTTCGTTTCACCGACGATCCCTGCGGATCGGGTTCCGGAATATACCGTCGAAGGGTTTCAGCAGGTTTCCACCCAGAGCGGAACGAAGCAGTGGCTTCTCCAGGCCGACCGCGCCT
>JAYVXM010000627.1:0-3063 GCA_043785205.1 Bdellovibrionales bacterium | reverse complement strand
TCGGTCGGGCTCGTGAAGTCCACCTTGATCGAATCGCGGAGATGGCGATCGCCCGAAATGTTCAGGCGGAGAAGACGGCGCGCGCGCTCGATCGCGAGGATCGTCTCGGGAAGCGTGTTCATCACGTTGCTGAGGAACGCCGCGCTCGGATGGTAGGAGAGGAGGTAGTGGAGGAGGGTCGTGCCCGAGCGCGGCAGCCCGACGACGAAGATCGGCTTTCGAATCGGGATGCGTTCGAGATCGGGCGGCGTGAGGTGGTTTTCCCACGCGCCGAGCGTCGCCTTCATCCATCCGGGCTGCGGGACCGGAATCGGAAATTGGAGTCGAAAGGCGCGTCCGAAGAGCAGCTTCGACCAGAAATTCGCGTAGACGACGGGGAGTTCGTCGAAGCGGGAGATGCGGGCTTGCAGTTTTCGGTCGAGTTCCTGTTCCTGGGCTCGTTCCGTTTGCGGGTTCATGCCTGAAAAATGACTTGAATGGGACGCGATGTCCAACCCCGAATCCGCAGTCAAAAAGACGACAGGGCCGCGTCGCGGTTCATTTTTGTGTGGATTTACCGATAAAGAAACGGAGATGGGTCTTCTTTCGAGAACGCGCGACGGCGGCGGAACAGATCGTCCTGATTCAAGAGCGGCGTTTTAAGGAGATCTTTTCGACCACGGGCTTCGACAGCGACGTTAAAAGAGGTTCCGCGGAAGCTAGGGGCGTTTAAGAAGAGTATCGCACATTCCGTTAAACAAAATGGATTCAATTTTTTTCACTTCGGGCGCGGTGCTGATGTGACGCCCTACAAATTCTGCAGGATCAATAATCATGGATTCAACGTCGATTTCCCGATAATCAGCGAGTTTCTTACCCGTTTTTACATAATAAAATGCCGCAAAAAAAACGCGACCGATTGCCGCTGAACCCCTTTCATAAGGCATGGCCTGATAATATCCGTTTAGCGCTCGGAAGAATTCGTCCTCGAACGCTTCTCCGACCGACCCAGTCGCTAAGGCATCCAGTCGGTCAAGGACGTCGTTTCTGATTAAATCGAGGTTTTTCCCTGTTGGATGAAAGAAATTATAGGCGTATCGCGACTCCACTTTACCGTAAGCCTTGAACCCTTTATAGGCGTACTCGATGCGAGTCGCCGGAATTTTCTTGCCGTCCGATGTAACATAAAAATTCTGGTAACTCCCCAGAAGCTCCTCGTTCTTTTCTACCGTGAAAAGTGGAGTCCCTTCCTTTTCAAATTGGTGCTCGATCGTTTTCGCGACCTGGCCTTCCCTCGGTTTCAATTCGTCGCCGTGAATCGTCGTTCGCCAGGGAAGATTGTCTTTCCTCCATTTTCCGAATTTGTCGCTGGACGGTTCGAGACCGGAGCGATTGGCCAACGCCCGTCGTTCTTCTCCAAGAAACTTGAGGATACTTAAAATGGGCGAATTCTCTTTGAGCAGCTCCACTACTTTATTCGCGTTTTGGGCGGCCCACGTGGCGAACTCTTGATGAGCCGTTTTCGTTCGGGTAGCAAGACCACTCAAACCGAAATCGCTCGATGAAAAAGGGCCCCGCGCCTGAGCGGGAGCGGATAGGCCGAGGGAGCACGCCAGAATGACAAAATTGATAAGGCCGATGAACGGTTTCACCACGAGTTCGGATCGGCGAAAAAGTGATAAAAATTGAGCGTGATTGGCGAATCAAATGGCCGCGGTCCACGAACTGCCCGAGGATCGGGATCTATTTCATCAAGCCCACACGTCGTCTTCGGAACGACCTGTTCCCGGGAACGCGGGCGCAATGGTAGCGGTCGGGGTCCAAAGCGATAACCCAGACCCTCTGAATTACCCCGATCGCGCTATAGACCAAAATTCAGGGGTCGAAATTCGGCGGGAATTGAAAACGGAGCGAGTATTTCTCCGCAGTAATTTTTACCTACGGCGTGGTTCATTGCTTTAAAATCTGCCAACTGATTTCGAAGTTCGATTCCCTTAGTCGACGTAGGCGGCGGCATTCGTTTTTCGTCGGGAAGGTTAGCCCAATCGAGCCGTGCCCTAATACGGGGATTCGCACGGAATTCCGCAAGAATCGCATCATCATTTAGATTTTCCATAAAATTTAAATGAGGGTCGGCGTTTCCGACGTGGCATTCGGTACAGTACTTTCGAAATTGGGCGACCGGCCCGCCGCGAGCGACGGATCTCGCATATTCGGGAGAATCCATAAACTTTTGAAAAATGACTTCCCCCGAATGAAGAGCCGGGTTTGGTCGGTTTAACCAGCTTATTTCCTCTTTCACCCCTTTTGCGAAATCCTCCGCCTCGGCTTTCGAATACTGAGAAGACAGGATTTCGATGAATTCAAATGGGGATAAGAAATCCTCGGTGTATTCGAGTACTTTTCCGGACGTGGACTCGAGTTCGAAGACACCGGAATCCATCGGGCGCTGACGCATCTTTCGACCCGCTCGTTCCGGAACGAGGTGAACCTGGGCCCGAGGACTAAGCGGATCAAGGTAGCTCGGAAGAAAGTCCAGCGCGACATCCGGGTGATGCTCGAATTCCGAGTCCAATTGACGAACGATCGCCGGATGGTAGCGAAAATCAAGTCCCGAGAGTCGATCAACGATTGCCTCAATTTTCTGATAAGTAGCGCCTTCGCGAGTTTGGTAGGCGATGTCTCCCATCGCTTGTTTGCGGGCAGTCGTCGACAAGAGGGAAATGCATTTGCGGTATTCAGCGGGAGGGCCTGCGCGGCACGCTTTTTCCATGAGATCAGCGGCATAAAGTCGATTATTTCCACGAATCACAGAATTATGAAAAATTCCGGGCCCGTGTTTTTTTTGGACCTGCAGTATTTCGTCGGCAAACTCGTAATCCGGTTTATTGAACTGCTCAAGCCTCAACGTATCTGGCCAAGAAGCGGCGAATAGCGGACCGCCGCTTTGGTGGCAGCTCACGCAAAATTGGCGCGAAGGATAGATTGTCTTGTCCGGGCAGGGGTGACAGAGAAAGGGCGATTCAGCAAGATAGGGTCTCGGTCAGCATAGCTGGATCTGTTCCCAGTGTTTCCTTCTTCGAT
>JAYVXM010000626.1:0-9955 GCA_043785205.1 Bdellovibrionales bacterium | reverse complement strand
CGAACGACAAGACGCGCGCCTGGAAGAATCCGCTGGCTAAGGAATTCGTGCGCGAAAAGACCCGCGAACGGTTCTTCAAACACGTCGCCGAAATGAACGAACAGGCGCTCAAGTCCGAAAAGAAGGGCTTCGTCGCGCGCGGCCCGTCGGGTTTCGAACACGTAATCGTCTCGCGGATCGCTCGCGGGAACGACTTCCACGGTTCGGTTTACGCGTTTTGCTATCTGGACCATAAGGTCGATCCGACCGAAATCGCGGGCGCCCAGAAAGTCCTCGCGGACTGGGGCGTCGAGTGGCCGGCTTTCGAGCAAGCCTTCGCGAAGCTTCGCGTCCTCGCCGATGGCGAACGAAAGTATCTCGGCGAACTCGTCGACCTCGTCGCCGAAGAAATCGTGACCTACCACACGGAAATCGCCAAACGCCAGGAGCGCATCGACGCCCTCTCGAGCGAAGTCGGGAATCGTTATAGCTACTCGAACATGATCGGTAAGTCGAAACCGATGCAGGAACTCTACACCATGCTCGAGAAGATCAAGTCTTCCGAGTCGACCGTCCTCGTCAACGGCGAGAACGGGACTGGGAAAGAGCTGATCGCAAAGGCCATCCACTATAACTCGTCCCGCAAGGATATGCCTTTCGTGACGGTAAACTGCTCGGCCTTCAACGAGAATCTCCTCGACAGCGAGCTCTTCGGTCACATGAAGGGCTCGTTCACGGGCGCTAACCGCGATAAAAAAGGTCTCTTCGAAGTCGCCCATCGCGGAACGCTCTTCCTCGACGAAATCGGGGATATGAGTCCGACGATGCAGGTGAAGCTCCTCCGCGTCCTTCAGGAAGGGACGCTAACCCCGGTCGGTTCGACCGACCAGAAGAAGGTCGACGTTCGGGTGCTCGCCGCCACGAACAAGAACCTCAAGGAAATGATCGAAGAAGGCACGTTCCGGGAAGATCTTTACTACCGAATTAACGTGATCAACCTTGTCGTTCCGCCGCTCCGCGACCGCAAGGAAGACATCCCGGTTCTGATGGACCACTTCCTCTCGCGCGGTTGCAAAGAGAAGGAAATCCCGCTCAAGCAGCTCTCCAAGCGCTCGCTCGAGAAGATCTACGATTACCCATGGCCGGGCAACATTCGGGAACTCGAAAACGAGATGGAACGACTGATCGTCCTCTCCGGCGACGATAAGATGGTCGGTCCGGAACTTCTCTCGGCACGGATCCGGGAACATGGCGAAAACGCCAAGGTTCAGGGCGTCCGTGTGGCGGGTAAATTGAAGGACGCGCTCGAAGAGCTCGAGATGACCATGATCAAGGAAGGCCTGAAGCGCACGGGATGGAACAAGTCCCGCCTCGCGAAGGAGCTCGGGATCTCCCGCGCAGGCCTGATCATGAAGGTCGAGAAGTACGGGCTCGATAAACGTAAACTGATGCGCCAAGCGGCAGCCGCCGCAGCGGCGGCCGCGGGCGGCGGTAATGGTTCCCAGGGCGAAGTGGCTTAATAAGCCCCTCGTTCAGGCGCGAGCCGATCTTGAATCGGCGCACGCTCGGATCTCTGGCAAGCGCTCTCTGCTAGGATCCCCGGACGACCGAAGCGAAATCGCTTCGGTCGTAAGGTTACTATCGTAAGTAGGCTTGTCCCGGATGGGCCGGCTTCGCCGGACCGTAGGGACAAGCTGTTCTGGACCTCGGCTGAATCTAGGAAGCCTACGCCTTCGAGGACAGCTCGCTTCGCTACGGTCGGGCATAGCCCGCCCATCCGCGAAGCGAGCCTACTTTCGATTTTTGACGCTCGAAGCTTCACCGCTTCGCTGCGTTTCCATAGAAACCCCGGTTCGGGAATGGTTCCCGAGCCGGGGTTTTTCATTTATGCTCGCGCGATGAACTCCTCTCCCGACTTCCGGGTCGTCCCGCTTCGCACCGAAATCTTCCCTTTCGGCGGGGATCTTGTCGAATTCATCCTACGCGAGGTGCCCCGGGAGCGCGTTTCCGAACGCATGATCCTCGCGATTACCTCGAAGATCGTTTCGCTGGCGGAACGGGCGGTCGTTCCTCGTTCGCAGATCGACAAGGGATCTCTCATCCGCCGCGAGGCGGATGTCCACCTCGGTGAGACCCTTTTCGGAGTAGAGTTGACCATCAAACACGGGATTCTCATCCCTTCCGCAGGAATCGACGAGTCGAACTCCGCTGACGGGTCGTTCATTCTCTTTCCGAAGGACCCCTACGACAGCGCGCGGACTCTCCATATCCGTCTTCGCCGCGAGTGGGGAATTCGGGATCTCGGAATTATCATCACCGATTCCCACACCCAAGCCCTGCGAAAAGGGGTGACCGGCGTCGGCCTGTCCCACTGGGGCTTTCGTGCGACACGGAATCTCGTCGGCACGAACGATCTTTTCGGTCGAGAGATGAAGATGACCCACGTGAACGTACTCGATGCCTTAGCGGTCGCGGCCGTTTACGCGATGGGGGAGGTCGCCGAGCGACGTCCGCTCGCGATCGTATACGGAAGCGGCGCCGAGTTCACCGAATCGAGTTCCGCCGCGGAGATCGCCATTTCCCGGGAAGACGATCTCTACGGTCATCTCTTTTTTCCGTCCGTCTCAAAATGAAAACGGGGGAGAGCTTCACTTTGGAAGATCTCCCCCGGACGTACCGCTTTACTGACCGTTACTGATTGAAGGATGGATGCGCATCTCTTTCGGCGAACTTTTTAATTCGCAGATATGGTCGACTTCTTTTTTCGACCGACCAGTTTGTATTGGAAACCAATTTTCATTCGAGTGTCGAAACGCTTAGTGCCGATGTTCTGAAAGTTCCAATAACTATTTTCGACGCCGGCGACCATTTGGAGAGCATCCGGACTGCCCCAAGTGACGTTAATTTCGTTGAATACACGATAGTTTTGGATGTCGAAGACTCGATTCTGGTCGCCCGGCGCGCGCTGACCATAGAGCGAATGCTGGAACCAAAGTGAAGTCATGACGTGAAGATATGGCGTGAGCTCTTTCGCCGCTTTCATCCGAAGGGAAAGGATGGCGTTGTTGATATTTCCGGCTTCGAGCTTGTCGAATCGATTTCCGACGCCGGCGCTGAAAGCGAGGTATTTCTTTTCCATCTGGTCGAATGGAAAAACGCTGTAAATCACGCCGGCGATGTTCGTGTTACCGAGGGCGAGCTGGCGCTCGTGATCTTTTTCGATGTGTTCGGAAAGGAATATTTTGAAGTGTTCACCCTTGACCACGACGTAAGTCGCGCTCAAATTCGCTCGGGCGACGTCGGAGTCGGATTCGTACGCGAATTCGCCCGTGCTTTCGATCGAACTGAACTTTCCGGTAACGAACTTACCTTCGAGCTCGCCCTCGGCCCGAAAAAAGTTCCGATTCCCGCCGGAGAAGTCGACATTCGCCGTACCCGTGAGCTCGGTTCCGCTTTCGGTTTTGTCTTCTTCTTTTTTCGGTTCGGTCTTCGCGTCCCCATTTTCTTCACCATCCTGGACGAGGGTGAGGTAAACGACTGAAGTCTTGCCGTCTTTACTGGCGATACAAAAAAGGTCTTCGAGCGATTTAAGATTCGCGTCGTCGTAGCCGGACAGGCGATGCTTCGCCACGAGATCTTTGAATTTCGTACAAGACTCCGGTTTTCCCGTTTCGAGCCGGAGGACTTCCGTCGTCATCGTGGACGCGCCGTTATCTTCTTGAACCTCGAATGCCTGGGAAAGAGTCGGTTTCATGACGAGGGTAGTGGCTACGATCAGCGCGGCATAGGTGCTTCGGGAAAACATAGATCTCTCCGTTTTCAATAGTTCTAATTTCCACGGGCATCAAAGCAATTGTCCGGCCAATCGGGAAAGAACCCCTTATCGACTTTAGGAAGGGAAGGCGTTCTCCAGGGTGTCTAGAGAATAGACGCGTGACTGCCGATGAAACCGATACCAATCGCCGGCGGGAACTTCAACGCGGGGGAGGGCAGGGCGGCGCGCCCCGGAAGGCGCAATGAAGAGGCGTCTCGACCGCCTTACCGCGCAGGACGAGCCGCGGATCCCGGATGCACCCGTATTCGTCGAAATAGGAGAAAGAACCCCGGCGAAAGCGAATCAGGGTTCGGGCGGTCGCGCCCTCTCCTTCTACGGTCCGCGATCGAATCCGGTAATGCCTCACTGGGCCGGCGTTTTCCCGAATCCAGATTCGCGCGTCGATCGTGAGGTGTTGAACGAATCCGTCGTCGTCCCCGCCGCAATTGATCGGCCGTAAGGCGTCTTCCGCGAGCGCGCCGGTCGCTCCGCCGACGAGAAGGGCGAGGAGCATCATCGGCGGTTTTCGTCCGCGCTTATCCATTCACTTTTTCTAGAATCACGAGCTTGAACGAAAGCTGGGAGAAATCGACGTCGCGAACCGACTTTCGGGACCCGTTCTTTGCGCGCAAGAATTCGACACGAATGCGCGTCCCTTTCGAATAGGCGCGAATCCCGGCCGCGCGCATGCCATCAAGGGCCGTGCTATAGTCGAGATTGAAATCCGGTAACGTCCCGGTGTGATTATGTCCGACCATGCTCGCCCGTTCTTCGTCGGTCGGCGAAAACACGTTCACGGAGGCGAAGGGGATCGCGCCCGCCTCGCCGGTCGGATTCGGGAGAAAGACGAGATTTGTAAGGAGAGGGTCCCTCACCTCCTGACCCCGGTCCTGAATGGTTTCGTCGATTTCCTGGAAGCCGTGGATCTTCAGCCGGAAGACGAGATTTCCGTAATTGATCGTTTGGCCTCCCGCCGACTTCGCGGCGTGGTCGCCCGAAAGGTAAGAGTCGAGGATCTTTCCGACGGTGCCGTCGAGGTCCGGAAATTCCGCCGAGACGGACGTCAGCCCGCGTCCCGAAACCTTACTCGTCACGGCGATCGGATTCGCGGTGAACGCGCGGACGACGAGACTCGTATTTCCGTAACCCGCGATACTGCGGTTCGCCACGTGATCGTTCGTCCCAACCCGGGAACCGACGTCCGCGTAAACGTAGCTTACCGGTACGGTCGCACCCTTCGAATCCGCGAAATCGAGATTCGTCGTATCGAGGACGTTGGCCGCGATCCGGACGCTATTGCACGGATTTCCGTCCGCTTCGTAGAAGCCCGCGAGCGGTTCTTTCAACCAACCCGGATAGGCGGTGGTCTTGTCGACGCTTCCGGAACCCGCGCCAGCCGCTGCCTCGTCGAGGCCGGTGCCGATCTTCGCGGCGCTCTTCCACCCGGGGAATTTTTCCTGCCAGCTCGCCCAGAGTCGGTCGACGTTGCAGTGGTGAAGCCAGAAGATCGGATCGAGCGGGGACATGAAATTTCCCATCGGGCTTCCGAATCCGCCCATCACGCCGTGCACGCCGTTATGGGGACCGACTTCGGGCTGGCCGCTCGAATTCGGACTTCCCATGAAAGTCGGGAAGTCCGCGTTCCCGAGGATCTTATCGACGATCGCGGGTGCGGTGATCGAGAGAATCCGCGCGGAAAAGTCCACGGTGCGACTCGTATCGCTCGAAGCGAGAGAGGGATTTTCGTAGGCCGGCGCGAAACTCGGATTTTTCATCACGGCCGGAAAGCCCGGGTTCTTCGACCAATCCCAGTAGGGAAGCGAGAAGTTCGGATCGCCGCTAACGTGCCGGATCACTTCCTCGAAGCGCACGAGGTATTCGCGGTGCCACGGGAAGAAGCGCCATGTTCCGTGCGGGCATTTTCCGAGGTGAATTTTCGCCTGGGCGACCCAAGCGAGTCCCGGCGCGGTCAGGTTGTTCTTTACCGGGTCCTTCATCAGCGCGATGGCTTTCGCGTAACTCGCGAGGTGGGGCGCCGCTCGCGGATCGTTCACTTCGTAACGCGTTCGAAGTTTCGTCGTCGCCGGGCTCCGATTCGCCGGATCGGTCCAGAAGTGTCGCCGAATGAGGAAAGGGACCGTGAGCGGAACCGCGGCGAGGGCGCCGTATTTCAGAAATTCACGTCTTTTCATTTTTTTCATTGACGAGTTCTCCAGGGAGTTAACGTAACGGAGAGCCGAGCGGATATCGCCAGCCCTTGAATTTCCGACGTTCGCCGGCGGCCGCCTCGGACATCCCGAAATTCAGCCGAAAAAAAGCTCCATACTCCATGATCGTCGGACCGGTGCCGTACGTGTTCGACTTATAGGAACTGCGTGCGGCCTGGAGCCCGAAATCGATCTCGGGCGTGATCGGGAAAAGGAATTGGGCCTCGAGCGTGAGGACCGAGTCGATTCCTCCGTCCTTTTTGAAAGTGGCGCTCCGGTAAACGAGTGGAGTATACCCGGCGCCGAAGACCAGCCGCCAAATCTCGAGACGGAGCATCGGTGAAACCGGAATCGAAGTATAAAATTCCCCTGCACCCGTCGTCCCGGAAAGGTAACGCGTCTGGAGCGCGATCGCGGCGAGGATGCCGTGTTGGCGCTCCTGGAGCTGAAGTCCGAGCGTAAGCGGTACGCCGTAACTCGAAGACGCGGTGTTCGATGCGGTCTTTCCCTGAGAAAGAAAGAGGGGGGACGGCGTCGTCAGCGCGGCGCTCGTCCCTCCGAACTCGAAATAATAGGGTAGCGCTCGAGCGGAGCGGCTCGCGAGGAGTCCTCCGAAGAAAAAGAAAGCGATGATGAAGGCGCGAAAGAACTTACCCATCCCGGATTCTAGTGTAACGGGTGGGGTAAGGGCGAAGGATAGGCATTTTTAGCTAGCCGGAGCGAGCGACGAAGTCTTGACGGGAAATGAATCAGCAGGAGCGGAGAATTTCCGTCGGCGAATGCGGCTTCGCCCAGGGTGAAACCCGCGGTTCCGTACGCGTTCGGATCGGCATCCGTACGATGAACTCCGAACCATGACCCGGGCGGCTTTGGACGCCGATCGTGCCTCCGTGCGCGCGGACGATCTTCCGGGCGACGTAGAGTCCGAGTCCGAGGCCCCCGTAGTCGCGGGCGGCGGCCGCTCGTTCGAAACGTCGAAAGATCTTCGATTGGTCGGCGGGCTCGATTCCGATTCCGTAGTCCTTTACCGATATCTTCGCGAGTCCGCGGTCGCGGGAAATCCCCACCTCCACCGGTTTTCCCGGTCCGAACTTTACGGCGTTCGAGAGGAGATTCAGGAGAACTTGTTCGAGGCGGTTCGAATCCCAGGCTCCGATCACGGGTCGGACGCCGCGCACGCGGATTTCGCACCCGAAGCGATCGAACTCGGGTCCATACTGCGCGACGATCCTTTCGACCAACTCGACGAGGTCGCCAGTATCCCGGACAAGCGTGAGTTTTCCTCCCTGGATCCGCGCGACGTCGAGCATGTTGTCGACGAGGCGATTCATCCGATCGCACTGGCGGCTGGCCGATTCGAAATAGGCCGCGAGATGTTTTTCCTGGGGGTGGTTCCGAAATGCGCCGGTCCCGAGCAGGCGAAGAATCGACTGGGTCCGGAGTTTGAGGGGCGTAAGCGGTGTTTTCAACTCGTGCGAAGCGAGGGAAAGGAATTCATCGGTGAGTTCGAGCGTGCGTTGCGAGCGATCCCGTGCGGCTCGAAGATCGGTGAGCGTCGATTGGAGATGGACTCGTTCGGTCGCGTCCTCGAGCCGATGAACGAGGTACGCGATATTTCCGTTCGGGTCGCGGACGGCGGAATTCACCGGAATCCAGAACCGCTCCTCCGAGCGGCCGTCGGTGCGCCGAAAGACATTCCTCCGGGGTGGCATGCGATCGGAGGTCTTTTTCCGAAGGACGCGAAAAAGGGACGCCCGCAACTTGCGCGTTTCCGCTTCGTCCCGATTGCCTGAAAGTTCGAGAAGGACGTCGAAAAGGCGGCGGCCGACGATTTTCTCGCGCTGGGTCAACGTCGCCTCAAGGTAAGCGTCGCTCGCGGCCAGGATTTCAAAGTGCCGATCCGGCGCGAGGACGAGGTAAAGTTCGGGGAGCGATTCGAAGAGGCGGTGGAGGTCAGGGACGCTCGATGCGAAAGGAGTGAGAGATCGGGGCGTTTCGAAGCCTAAAATGCGGTCCATCCCTCGGATAAAGAGCAATTCCCGGGCCGAAGCCGGGGTCCGCGTTCACCCCGGGAAATGCGGCGTGCCACCCCCCACGGCGACGTCCGAAATGGGCAGGAAAAGGGTCCGAAAAGGACAGGAAAAGGGTGGGAATTCCGGTCGGTTCTGGCTAGTTTGCGGCCTATGCCTTTCACTCAGAAACTTCAGGAATTGAACCAGCGGAAACGCTTGGCCGAAGCCGGTGGTGGCGAAGAGCGCATCGCGAAACAACACGCGGCGGGTAAGCTCACCGCCCGCGAACGCGTCGAGCTGCTTCTCGATCCCGGATCGTTCGTTGAACTGGACCAGTTCGTCACGCATCGATGTACCGACTTCGATATGGCGAACCAGAAGTTTCTCGGAGATGGCGTCGTCACGGGTTACGGAACCGTAAACGGTCGCACCACTTTCGTCTTTTCCCAGGATTTCACGGTTTTCGGCGGCTCCCTCTCGGGCGCGCACGCCACCAAGATCTGCAAAGTTATGGACCTCGCGATCAAATCGGGGGCCCCGATCGTCGGACTGAACGACTCGGGCGGCGCCCGCATTCAGGAGGGCGTGGAATCGCTCGGCGGATACGCCGAAATTTTTTGGCGCAATACCCAGGCCTCCGGCGTTATCCCCCAAATTTCGGTCGTTCTCGGACCCTGCGCCGGCGGTGCGGTCTACAGTCCCGCGATCACCGATTTCATTTTCATGGTCGAGAATAACTCCTTCATGTTCGTCACCGGTCCCGACGTCATCAAGACCGTGACGCACGAAGACGTCACCAAGGAAACGCTGGGCGGCGGATTGACGCACAACACCATCAGCGGCGTCGCGCATTTCCTTTCGCCGGACGATTCCGAATGCCTGCGGCTGATCCGCGAGCTGATCGCGTACCTCCCGCAGAACAACCTGGACGGCCCGCCGGTTCAAACTACCGACGATCCGACCGACCGCCAGGATCCGAAACTCGACCAGATCATTCCCGACGAGCCGAATCTCCCGTACGACATCAAGGACATCATCACGCGGGTGGTGGACGACGGCGCGTTCCTCGAGGTGCACGAACACTGGGCGAAGAACATCGTCGTCGGGTTCGCGCGCCTAGGCGGGCGCAGCGCCGGCATCGTCGCCAATCAGCCGGCGTTTCTCGCCGGATGCCTGGACATCAACTCTTCCACCAAGGGCGCGAGGTTCGTCCGCTTCTGCGATGCGTTCAACATCCCGATCGTGACCTTCGTAGACGTGCCGGGATTCCTGCCCGGCACCGAACAGGAGTTCGGCGGAATCATCCGTCACGGCGCGAAACTGCTATACGCGTATGCCGAGGCGACGGTGCCCAAAGTCACGGTGATTACCCGCAAGGCATACGGCGGAGCGTATTGCGTGATGGGTTCGAAGCACCTGCGTACGGACGTAAACTTCGCGTATCCGACAGCCGAGATCGCGGTGATGGGAGCTGAGGGCGCCGTGAACATCGTCTACCGCCGCGAGATCGCGTCGGCCGGGGATCCGGAATTGGCGCGCAAGGAGAAAATCGCCGAATTCCGCGACCGCTTCGCGAATCCGTTCGTCGCAGCCGAACGCGGGTTCATCGACGACGTAATCGAGCCCCACGAAACGCGGCCGCGCCTGATCCGCGCCCTCGAAATGCTGGAGACGAAAGTCGACACGTCGCCGAGGAAGAAGCACGGCAACATCCCTCTTTGAGAAACTGAAAGGAGGCGCGCCCGGGCCCATGTACACATCGCTCCAAGCCGAGACCGAAAAACGCGCCGCCGCGTCGTCGTCGGTTCTGGCCGCCATCGGCCTGACCGCCTTCAAGGTGGTGGTTGGAGTTCTCACCGGCTCGCTCGGAATTCTCGCGGAGGCGGCGCACTCTGGGCTCGACCTGGTAGCCGCGATGGTAACTTATCTGGCCATCCGCGCCG
>JAYVXM010000625.1:0-3079 GCA_043785205.1 Bdellovibrionales bacterium | reverse complement strand
GCAAAGCTCGGTTTCAAATCCAGCCATTTTCCCCGGTTTACCGGCGGCCACTACCAGAGAGAAATCCCCGGCTTCGACTCGGCCAGGCGGACTCTGCTAAACTGAATCCAATAAAAGAAAACGGGAGAGACTGCTGAAACAGCCCCTCCCGCGTTAATGCTTCCGATCTCCCAGAGAGAGCGATCGAACGTAGCAGTTACGATCTTACTGGGAGGTCGCGGACTTCGTCCAATGGAAGCTGAAAGAGCTTCATGGATGGAGTTCGGGGGAAGTGCGCGAGGTGCGGCGAGACGTTCGTCATATGCCGTAGCTGCTGGCGAGGGCAGCGTTATTGCTCGGGTGCCTGTTCGGAGCGGGCGGAAGCGAGTTTCCACCGCGAGAGTCAGCGAAGGTACGCAAAGACGGACCGCGGCCGAGAGAGCCACCGCGAACGACAGCGCCGCTATCGCCGTATAAAAACCGAGACTGATCCCACTCACGAAAAAGTACCGCCCCGAGTAAACCCCGAGACGTCGTCAGATTGCTGCCGATATTGCGGTCGTTTCCCGCGAGTGGTCGCCACTCTTTGGAAAACCGAGCGCCGCTTTTACTCGTTCCGAAGAGGAAGGCCACCCGATGCTATCGGCTGAACTACAATCGAAGATTTTATCCATGCACTACGGCGAACACCGGACTATTCGTTCGATCGCGCGCGAACTTGGCGTTAGCCGCGACACGGTGGATTCGGTGATAAAGCGCCGAAGTGTTCGTCTCGTTCCGGAAAACCGGGCGCGTTCGAGCATTTTGGATCCATTTAAGGAGCAAGTTTTAGAGCTTTTAAGACGCGAACCGCGGATCACGCATACGGCGACGCTGGTGCGGCTCCGCGAGCAGGGATATCTGGGTGGAATTACGGTCCTTCGCGATTTCGTTAACGCGAATAGGAGGATTCCGGAACCCAAGCGCGAGGCATTTTTACGGCTCGAGTTCGCGCCCGGTGAATGCGCGCAAGTCGATTGGGGCGAATTCGGGGACGTGTTTCGGGACGGAACGAAGATCCACTGCTTTGCGATCGTGCTGGCGCATTCGCGCTACATGACGATCGAGTTTACGAAATCGGAAAAGTTCGAGGATTTCATCCGCTGCCACGAGAACGCGTTTCGGTTCTTTGGCGGAGTACCGAAGGAGTGCTGGTACGATAACCTCGCGTCCGCGGTGACTGACCGGCTAGGGAACCTCGTGAAGTTTAATGCGAGATTCATGGCCTATATGGGCCACCACGGGATTCGTCCGCATGCGTGTAATCCGGCGCGCGGAAACGAGAAGGGGCGCGTCGAGGACCTCATTAAATTTATCCGTATGAACTTCTGGCCGGGTCGGGAATTCGAAAACTTCGAGGACTTGCAGCGGCAGTCGATCGGTTGGAGGAATCAGTTCGCCAATCAACGCCTTCACGGGAGCACTCGCAAAATCCCGCGGCTTCACTTCGAGTCGGATGAGAAGCCGGCGCTAAGGGCCCTGAGTGAGTCGAAATACGATACTGACGAAATCTTTTCGAAAGTCGTCGGCCCTGACTTCCATATTCTTTACGACACGAACCGCTACTCGGTGCCGTGGACGCTGACGGGACTGAGTGTCACGCTCCGGGTAACCGCCGCTGACATCAAGATTTACTATCACGAGCGTTTTATAACGGCGCACGTCCGGTCGTTCGTAAAATTTAAAGTATTCACGAACGAGAAGCACCTAGCGGGCTTACTCGAGCGGAAACCCGGGAACTCGCGCGAAGGCTGGCAGATCGCGGCGGTGAAACAGATTGGGCCTCGGATGGCGGAGTACCTCGATCTGATCCGCTCGGGGCAGCGCTCCCTTAGATCCGAACTCGGAAAATTACTGGCTCTCGCCACCGTTTACGGTGACGAGGTGGTCCACGCGGCATGCGAGTCGTGCCTCCAGGCCGGCGTCATCGGCGTCGAAAATCTCGAACTCACGCTTCGCCGGACCCATCCTGCGGCGACCAGTCAACTCGCACCGGAGCCGATCGCGTTCCAAAATCAAAAACTCAATCGGATCGTTCCGACGGTCGATCTCAGGCAGTACGACGCGCTTCTGTTTGGTTCGAATACAACCGAGAGCGCGGCAAAGGATAAGAAAAATGGAAAACCTGACGACGACGAAAATAAGTGAATGTCTTGGATCGTTTCGTTTAAAACACTTCGCAAAAAGCTTCGAGACGGACCTGGCCGTCATGACGGAACCCGAACGGGCGACGATCCTGAAGTACCTGGCTCGGTGGAGCGAGAGCGAGCAATCAGAGCGGAAATCCGCGCTCATTACCTCGAAAATTAAATCCGCCAGATTCCGGAAGCTCCAGACGATCGATGCCTATGATTTCCGGCACTCAGCGACGACCGAAAAGATCGAACGGCCGTACATGAATCTTTATTCCAGTATGAGCCGCGAAAAATTGCCATCGGCGGTCTTTACCGGGAACGCGGGGGTGGGGAAAACTCACCTCGCGCGAGCTCTCGGCTACGCCGCCTGCCAAAAAGGCATCAGTACCTTATTCGTCACGGCGGCCGAGATGGTGAATCTCCTCCAGCACGCCCAAAAAACTTTCAGTCTCGAAACGGAACTGAATCGTTACCGAAGACCTCAGGTCCTCATCATCGATGAGCTCGGTTACGTGAGCCTCGATTCCCAGGCAAGTAATCTGTTCTTCCAAGTCATTTCGAGTAGGCACGACGCCGGATACGGCACGATCGCCACTACGAATCTACCGTTTGGAAAGTTTAATCAGATCTTCGCTAATGATGCGATCGCTCACGCCATCGTCGACCGACTCGTCAATGATGCCGAGGTCTTCTTCATGGAGGGCGAGAGCTATAGGCAGCACCAGCGGTCTCTCAAAGCGAAAAATAAGGGCTGATCGGCTCTTCACCCTCGATGAAAGCGTCGTCGCCTTTGCTTGGTCCCTCGTTGGTCTGGGCAAGGGCGGCGTTCGTCCGGCGATCAGTGGCCCGAATCGAAAGCGGTAACAGTGGCAGGGTGGCCGGCGCTATTCCGGGGAAAGTGGCCTACTTTGAAACCGCGCTCTCCA
>JAYVXM010000624.1:0-3082 GCA_043785205.1 Bdellovibrionales bacterium | reverse complement strand
TGGAGGCGAAGCTTGCCGAAGACCGGGGCGAGGAATTGAAAGTAAAACTCGTCCTCGAGATGGATCCGGAACTCGCGGCGCTTTGGGAAGAGGCGAAGAATCTCGCCGCCCACCGCTCGGGAGGCGACGCGGCGAAGGTGCTCAAAATCCTGACCCGAGAGTGGATCGAAAGAAACGATCCGCGGAGGGAGCCGAGGAAGAAAGGAGCCCCTCCTTCGAAGGCCGCCGGAATGGCTTCGAAGGCCCCGGAAACGGAGATCGGAACCCAAACGGAAACCGAAACGGAAACCGAAACGGCTACCGATACCGCTGCGACTCCCGAAACGGCGACGGAAACAGCCACCGCTACTGAAGCCGGATCAGCCGAATTCCGACGCGCTGTCCCCTTCCTGAGAAAGTTCTATTCGATTCGTGCCGAGGATCGCTACGTTCCCTCGGCCGCGCTCCGGCGCGAGATCTGGCGCCGCGATGAAGGAAAATGTACCCGCTGCGAATCAAGGCATGCGCTTGAGATCGACCATATTCTCCCTTTCGCCTGCGGCGGCGAGACTACCGCGGAAAACCTGCGGCTCCTCTGCCGCTCGTGCAATCAGGCCGCAGCGAGGAAGACGTTTAGCTGAAGCTTCGCCGTTTCGCACACACGCAAGTTCACTTTTAAAAATTTCGATTACGGACCACGTCCGCTCGGTGAGATCGACACGCTCAGGCTTGATCCGAAAGGATAGCTTCGAGCCGGGAAATTTCGACCGCGAGTCGCGGATCGCGCGGACCGAGATAGCGAAGCCGAGCGGGCGAATTCGCCTCGAGCATCGTCCCCTGCGCGAACGGCCCCGAATCCTCTTCGAAGTAAATGACGGAGAGCCGCGCGGGATCGGCCGCGACTTCCCAGATACGCGCGGCGCACATCCGACACGGCTTCAAACTCACGTAGAGGACCGCTCCGAGCGGAATTTTCCCGTCCACCGTGATCGCTGCGAGCGACTCGCAAAGATTCCGCTCGGCGTGGCGCGTCCGGATGACCGCGTTCGTGTTCCACGCGGCGGCGAGAAAGCCTCCGGTCGAGTCGACGAGGATCGCCGCCACCGCGCGGTCGGAGGCCCAGCGGGCGTCGGTTTGGACCGTCCGCGTCTTCAACGCTTCGAGATGGCGCGCAACTTCCGCGTGAGAAAGGATCTGCCCTCGTTTCACGCCGGCCAGCGCGAACTCCGGAACGGGAGGCGCCTCCGCAAGAAGAATCACGTCGTCGCCGGCGGGGACCGGCGCGGTTCCCTGACTGCGGAGTCGCTTCGCCGTCACCTTGACCGCTTCGCGGTCGGCAGGCGTCGCGAGCGCGTCGGAGTGAATCCACTCGCGAAGCAGAACGTGCGCACGTGAAACGGATCGAGTCGACTCGGTCCGCGTCGATTCGGAATGATAAATCCGCTCGATCAGCTCGACGATCGCGGAGCGCCCGGCATCGACGGGGACCGACGCGAGGTAAGTCGTCCCTTCGGAAATGAGCCAGGCGGATTTCATTCGCGGAGTCATCGACACACTCTAGAGCGTCCCCTGCACCCGCTCAAGCAACTCGTCGATCGATTCGCCGGTTCGTTCAGCCCGCGCCTCCAGGATCGAATAGAGGGATTTCCCTTCCCGCATCCCCTTTTCGACTTCGAGAATGATTTCGAGTCCCGCCTCGGTGCGGGTCTTTCGCTCTTTCTTCACGACCCCGCTAAAGAGTGAAATCCAGTGGGAGGCCAGGCTTTCCGCGCTCCAGAGCGCGATCGCGGCGTCTTCGCGCACGAGGAGACTCTCGTTTCCGAGAAAGGATGGATCCCCGGGAAACGAAGGCGTCACGAACAAGCGCCGATCTTGCCTCACCGCCCAGCGGGCGGTATTCAGAGCGCCCGACCGATATCCGGACTGGACGATCCAGGTCGCCGAGGCGAATCCCGCGATGAGCCGATTCCGCGAGATGAAGTACGAGGGAAGCGGCTCCGCATCGGGCGGGAAATCCGAGACAATCAAACCACCGGCTTCCACGATTCGCGCCCGCAATCGCGTATTTTCCGGCGGGTAGGTGTTCCGGATGCCGCAGCCGAGTACCGCGACCGTCGGTAACCCGGCCGCGAGCGCGGCCTCGTGCGCCGCGGAATCTACCCCGCGAGCGAGGCCCGAAAGGATGATGAGCGGCGAACCCCGGAGCCGCCGGACGGTCTCGTCGAGCAGAAAAAGGGCGCGGCGATCGGGCGATCGCGTCCCGACAACCGCGAGTCCGTCGTCCGGAAGCCGCTCGATCAGGCGAAACGCGGACTCCCGCCCTTCGATCCAGATCCGCGCCGGCGGCTGGAGCACGCTCGAAAAGAGCGGATGGAGAAGCGGGCGTAGCTCCACGGTCTGGACGGGATCGGCGGCGATCGACATGCGATGGAAGAAGGCAAGCTCCGGACCATCCGCCCCGTTAGAGCGGAGGGAGTCCTTCCGTCGAATTTTCGTCGACGGGCGCGACCGGTTCCTTCGCCTTCGGCGCGGCCGCGGATTTTTTCGCCGGCGACTTCACGATCGAGGAAGGAGTTTCGACGACGGGTTCCTGCGAAGGGAAAGCGCCGTCGGGCGCGGGCGGAAGCGCCGCGGATTCCGGTGGAGGAGGCGGAAGGCCATCGTCCGCGGGAGCGGCCGGCGCGGGAGCGACCGGAGCCTTCGCGGTCTCGCTCTCGTGGAACTTCTCGAGTTCCTTCAGTTCGTTTTCCTCGTCGCTCTGGAGTTCTTTATGATTGTCGAGCTTATCGAGCCAGTCGTCCTCGACCGCGGCTTTCTTTTCCTCGGTCATGCCGGGCTTCAGCGCTTCCTTTTCTTCGGTCGGTTCCGGCGGCTTCATCGGTTCGGGTTCGGCGGCGGTCGTCGGCGCCGGCTGCGGACCCGGACCGATGATCGCGGTCGTCGGTTCCGGTTTCGGCTGATCGACGGTCAGGGAAGGTGGCGCGCTCAGCGGAGGCGCCGGTTCGGTCACGGCGAGTTCGGACGCCTCGCCATTGAAGTAGAAGCGGATTTTTTCGTCCGCCATGTCGGTGAGCAGGATGCCCTCGTACTGTTCCGGAACCTC
>JAYVXM010000623.1:0-3082 GCA_043785205.1 Bdellovibrionales bacterium | reverse complement strand
GCGGATAGTCATAGCAGAGGACGAACGGGCAGGGGAGCCAAAAGGTGGGTCAGACCCAAATGATGGGCCAGATCGCTAAAAAAGAGAGGGACCTTCTCCACCGCGTTCCCTGGGCCTGGCAAAGGCACCGTGCGGGGGAGAAAGTCCCTCTAAACTACGTATCTTAAGGAGCTTTCAGATTAGCCGAGAAGCTTCAGCGCGATCTGGCTGTTCTGATTGGCCTGCGCGAGGACGGAGACCGTCGCTTGCGAGAGGATATTATTTTTCGTCAGTTCGGACGTTTCCTCGGCGATATCGGTATCGCGGATCCGCGAATTCGCGGCCGAGAGGTTTTCGCGGTAGATGCCGAGGTTATTGATCGTCGACTGGAGGCGATTCTGGAGCGCACCGAGTTCCGAACGGTTCTCGTTGATTTTCGTGATGGCCTTGTCGAGCATCTCGAGGTTCATCTGGGAACCTTCCTTCGTCGCGTTGTCGACGCCTTCGAGTCCGAGGGCCTTCAACGTCGAAGTGAGGTTTTTCGCGTTAAACTTGAAGCGATCCTCGAATTCGTTGTTCTTGATGCCGACCTGGATATCGAGGTTTTCGGAGTTTCCGTCGAGGAGTTTCCGCCCGTTAAATTCGGTTGAGAGGGCGATCCGGTCGACTTCATCCTTGAGACCTTTAATTTCTTTGTTGATGAACCCGCGCTCGACGTCGCCGATCGTGTCGGAAGCCGACTGGATCGAGAGTTCGCGCATCCGGGTGAGAATGTTCCCGGTTTCGTTCATCCCGCCTTCTGCGACTTGCACGAGGGAGATCCCGTCGTTCGCATTCCGTTCCGCTTGGCGCATCGAACGAATGTGAGATTTCATTTTCTCGGAAATCGCGAGGCCGGCGGCGTCGTCCGCGGCGCGGACGATGCGGGAGCCGGAGGCCAATTTCTCGAGCGAGTGGTTTTGAGCTTCATGGTTCAAACCGAGGTGGCGCTGAGCCGCCAGAGCTTGAACATTGGTATTGATACGCAGTCCCATAGGTCATCCTTTGTTAAGGTTTCGTGCCATTCCTCCGTGATGACCGCCTTCATCTAAAAGCGGTGTTTTACTTCTACCCACCGGCAATCCCTGCCGGCTTCACAATCCTTTTCGGTGGAGTCGTGTCGAACTTTAAAAAAAACGAAAGATTTCAAGAACTTATACCTGATTTCATTACTCAGGTAAAAAACCGAGCTAAAGAATCTACTATTATATGCCGATGGAATCTCTAGGGAATTTTCAATCTACGGGCTGGACGAAATGCGGAACGTCTTCAGAACTCGAAAAAAAACGGGATTGGAAATGGGGAGCGTTCCTCTCGTTTTTCTTCTGGGGATGTTCGCCCAGGCGGGGTGTAATTCCTCGCGTGAAACGATTTGCCGCGACTTTCCGGCGGTCGCCGCCGAAATCGGCGGCATTCGGGATCAGATCGCGACTTACGAACCGCGGAAAGCGAGCGGCCGCAAGCTCGCTTCGGTTTCCGCGGTCGCCGCCGAGGACCCGGTCGACCATCGCGAGGCCTGGCTTCACTGGGGCGAGAAGGCGCTGAAACGCACCCAGTGGGCGAAGGACGCGCTCGAAGACGACAAGCGCGGCCGGAAGGCCGTTCCCTTATTGAACGAAGCCGGACTCTCCCTCGTGTCCTTTCACGGCTACCTTGACCAGCGGAAGTGGCGGAAAGCGGAAACGGAGCTCGATCGGGTGGAAACGAATCTCACGCGGGCGCGGAAGATCGCCTGCGACGTGGAAGCGCCGCCCGCGCCCGCGAAGAAATCGGCGCCGAAACACCGTAAATCGGGCGGTAATTAGCGGATATTCGAAGGATTGTACTTCGCGGAATCACGAAGAACGCGACCTTTGATCGGCTCGTTCGGGCAGACCTGGTTGCCGAATTGAAAGCCTGGATTTTCCGCGCAGTTCACTTCGAAATTGATGTGATTCGGCATCGGCGCGACGCCGTCGACAGCGCCCGAGATGCCCGCGATCGCACGGTCCGCGCCCTTGCCCGGCACCATGCGGGTCGGCTGGATTTGCATCGGCGTGAGCGTGGCGAACTGGAAATCTTCACTCTCGTGGAAAAGGTGAAAGACGGAGAATCCAAATCCGGCCGTCACGAGCGTGAAGATCACGAGTTCGAGCGGATTGATCCGGTAGCGTTTTACGCCCCGTTGGGTGGTGGATTTGGCCGTGGTTTTGGGAGACCCCATACAGAAAGCGCTTCGGCCAATCGGCGCCGAATCTTAAATGAGACTTCAGGCGAGTCAGATTCCTGACAATCCGCGCGACATCGGATAAAGGTGGGGGGACCCCGAAGATCCCTATGGACGCACTTGCCCAAACCGCCCTCCTCGTATCCTTGACGAGTTTTTCCCTCGGGTTCGCTACCCTCGCGCGGAACGTGCGGAACAAACTTTTCCTCTCCTTCGCGATCGGATGCACCGTCATCTCGGCCTGGGCGATCTTCTATTTCATTTCGAATGTTTGGCCCGCGAACGGATGGTACGGCTACCACCTCAGCCTGAATGCCTGGCTCGCGCCCGCCGGACTCCTCTTTATCCAGTCGATGATGCGGATCGAGCGGTGGGTCACGTCGCGACTCCTCCTGTTCGGATCGCTCGCGCTCTGTCTCGCCATGACGGTGATGATCCTATTCGGTCTCGAGCGGCACGAGCTGATCAAGAACATCATCTATTTCACGCCGACCTTCATCGTGATCCAGATCGTGATCCTCATGCTCTTCGATCGGGAGCTGAATCCGGTCGTCGGGGTCCGTCGGCGGTTTCTCCTCTACGCCGCCACGCTCCTCGTCCTTTCGACGTGTCTGATGGACCATATTCCCGGGCTCCCGCTCGCGGTGCCGATTTTCGGGAATTTCGCGCTGACGCTCTTCCTCTTTTTCATCTCCCAAGCGATCACCCAGCAACGGCTCCTGAACGTCGGAAGTCTACTTGCGCGCTTTCTCGTGATTGTCTCCGTCGCCGTCCTCCTCGCCGCGGTCTTTTCGCTCGTGCGCTCGTGGGCCCACGAGCTAGCCCTATTCTTCCTCAATTCCTTCATCGTGTCGTTTT
>JAYVXM010000622.1:0-10011 GCA_043785205.1 Bdellovibrionales bacterium | reverse complement strand
ACACGCCCCTGATCTACCGCGCGGTTTCGTCGTGGTTCGTTCGCGTCGAAAAAATCAAGGAAACGATCCTGAAGGCGAACGCCACGACCCGGTGGGTTCCCGAGCACCTTCGCGACGGACGCTTCGGAAACTGGCTCGAAAACGCGCGCGACTGGGCGATCTCCCGAAACCGGTTCTGGGGAACGCCGCTCCCGATCTGGAAGAACGCGGAAGGCGAAATGATCTGCGTCGGATCGCGCGAAGAACTCGAAAAACTTAGCGGTAAAAAAGTCGGCGATCTCCACATGGAATCGATCGAATCGATCACGATCCCGAGCCCGACCGGAAAAAGCGCGCTGAAACGAATCCCGCCCGTTCTCGACTGCTGGTTCGAATCCGGATCGATGCCCTACGCCCAGTGGGGCTACCCGAAGACGAATAAAGAAGCGTTCGAAAAAGCCTTTCCCGCCGACTTCATCGCCGAAGGCCTCGACCAAACCCGCGGCTGGTTCTACACGCTGATGGTCATCAGCACGATCCTCGAAGGAAAAGCGCCGTTCAAGAACGTCGTCGTAAATGGCCTCATCCTCGCCGAAGACGGCAAGAAGATGTCGAAGTCGCTGAAAAATTATCCCGATCCGATGGGGGTCCTCGACCGCCACGGCGCGGACGCCCTTCGCCTCTACATGATCAACTCGCCCGTCGTGAAAGCCGAAGAACTCCGCTTCGCCGAAAAAGGCGTGACCGAAGTCGTGCGGAAAATCATCCTCCGCTGGTGGAACTCCTACGCCTTCTTCGTGAATTACGCGAACGTCGATGGATTTATTCCGTCTTCTACCGAAGTCGGAAAAAACCCGACCGGAAAGTTCGCGGCGGAAAACAGCCCGAACCTCTTAGATCAATGGATCCTCTCCCGGCTGAACTCCCTGATCCGGAACGCCGAACGCGAGATGGAAGGCTACCGCCTCTATAACGTCGTTCCTCATCTCCTCGGTTTCGTCGAAGAGCTCACGAACACTTACATCCGCTTTAACCGCTCCCACTTCTGGGCCGACGGAATGCCGGACGATAAGCGCTTCGCCTACGAGACGCTCTACCACGTCCTCCTCACACTCTCGAAAGTCATGGCCCCGTTCGCTCCGTTCCTCTCCGAAACGATTTTCCTGAATTTAAAGAGCCCGCTCGCCGCCGCCGCCGAATCGGTCCATCTCGAGGACTTCCCGACCTTCTCCGAAAAACTCGTTCGCCCCGAACTCGAGGAAGCCGTCCGCGTGATGGACGCCCTCGTCACTCTCGGCCGAAACCACCGCGAGAAGATTAAGGTAAAGGCGAAGATCCCGCTCCTTTCGATGAAAATCATCCACCGCGAAAAACGCGTCCTCGAGAATCTGAAAAAGTTCGAAGCCTACTTCAAAGACGAGCTGAACATCCGGAAGATCGAGTACCTTTCGAACGAAGACGACTTCGTCGCGATCACCGCGAAGGCGAATTTCCAAGCCCTCGGAAAACGCCTCGGCGCGAAGATGAAAGTCGTCGGAAACGGCGTCGCCGGACTCAAGCTCGCCGATCTCCTCCGCCTCGAAGCCGGCGAAACGCTCAAGGTCGAAGGCGAAGACGTGACTCTCGCCGACATCGACCTCCGGCGCGCCCCGCGCGGCGAAAACCCGAACCTCGCCGTCGACTCCCTCGTCTCGATCGAAGTCGACCCGACCGTGACGACCGAACAAATTGCCGAAGGCACTCTCCGAACCCTCGCCCGCGCCGTGAACCAGAAACGGAAAATCGAGAAGCTGAACCTCGACGACCGAATCGAAATCACGTTTCCGAAAGCCTTCGCGCCGATCGTCGCCCTCGACCCCGCGTTCCTCGCCGCCGAGACGCTGGCGAAGAACGTCCTCTATTCCGACGCGGTTCCCGGCGCCGAAATCGGGGACCTCGAGGTCGAAGACCTCGTAAAGCTCATCACCGTAAAAAAAGTCTAGCGACCGTAAGTAGGCTCGCCCGCGGATGGGCGGGCTGCGCCCGACCGTAGCGGAGCGAGCTGGTCTAGTCCGAAAAACCCCATAAAAACGGGGAAATAGACGATTCTCCGGCCCCCCTGAGATCACGCTTGCCACATCGCGTCACTCTCGATATGACGCATAGCGAAATCAACGTTCACCCTCGGCCTTTCCGAGGGGTTTCCAGGGGGAAACACATGAAATCCGCACTCTTCGCGCTCCTCGCGCTCGTTTCCGTTTCGTCCGCCTTCGCCGACTCCGCTACGCTCACAGACCGAAACGGTGTCCAAACCCTCGTGATCTCCGGCCGCGCCCGGGCCGGCGTCCCCTCGACGGGCGCCCTCGGAGAACTTCCCGCGATCCTGATCCGCTCGACCCGGATCCTGAAGGTGAAGCGGATGCCCGACGCCTCCTTCTATTCGGGGGAATTCGTCTCCGGCAGTACCGCCTGCCCGGCAGGAAGCTGCTCGCGCGAGCTGACGATCGAGCAAAAATCCGGCTTCGCCGGTCCCGGCGGCGCTCCCGACGGGATCGAAAAGATTTCCCCCGACTCCTATAGAGTCCGCGGCGAAGCCGCGAAGGAACTCTTCGACGCGATCGTCGATACCGGCGTGAAAGTCGTGAAGAGCACTTCGAAAACCCCGAGCACTTCGGTCTCCGGTAAATCCTTCCTCTGCGTGTCGAATCCGATCGGCGGAATCCGAGTCACCTGCACCGTTTCGATCAACGAAAATCTAAATTAACGACCGCTATCCCTCCGGAGCCGGTACGAAAAAGGGCGGGTTTCCCTCAGGGAACCCGCCCTTTTTTCGACTCTCGCGCGCTGCGCTTGACCCTTGACCGTACGGTCGAGCGGGCATACGTCTTGCTCCTATTAGAAATATTCGTAGGGTCTCCACCTAACGGCTTATTTCGCCCCGTCCCGGTAAGGTTATTTCCATGCGCACCGTGCTCTTTCTCTTCGTCGCGTTCTCCCTCCTTCCCTTCTCCGTCCTCGCTGGCGCGCCCCTCGCGGACCCGCGAAACACCGACGCCTATCACGTGATCTTCGACCTCGAAGCCCACGGGTCGACCGCGCTCGTGAACGGCTACGGCGGCTACGTTCAGGTCTACGAAAAATCTGGCACCCAATGGATCCGCTACTGCGAGAACTTCGACGGAAAGGGTACGAGCGGGCGCCCGAACCCGAAACGCGAACGCTATAAGCTTCTTCCGTTCGGAACGGTCGACCCGACCGCGTATAAATGCCGCGACTTCACTCCCGCCGAAATCGCCGTCGGCCAAGCATTGATCGAGATGGGAAATAAAAAATTCTTCGCCGTGAAATCCGCCGCCTGGACGGAAAAAGCGGGCGGCGAATTCCTTTTTCAATTCGCCCAGAAACTTCCGCTCCTCGGCGCCCCGACTTATAAGACGCTTCGAATCCGGGCGACTCGAGCATCCTCCGCGCTCGATTACCTCGTCGAAACCGTGATTCCGCGGGCCGACGTGATTCCCTCCCACTTCTACCTCTTCGACGTTTCCGGCTCCGCCCTCGGCTTCCCGAACGGAATCGACGGGCTGACGGCGAACCCCTCGGAAGCTACCGAGAAGAAAATCGACATCGACGGCCTCGAAGGTCCGATCCAAATCCGCGGCGACGGTAAAAATAAAAGAAATCCGGCCTGGCCGGGTAAGGATTCGACCGTTAACGTCGGATCCTGATGCAGAAGAAGACTTCGAAGAAATCCGCCTATCCCGGAAAAGATTACGTTCCGCGATCCGGACCGCCGTCGAAGAAACCACCGCCGCCGACCTACGAGTTTGCGCCGATCGGCGTGATCCGAACGGCGTTCGCCGAAAAATTCGGAATTCCGCGCCAACCCGGAATGGTCGCCGAGGCGAAAGGCGTGATCGAGCTCGACCGCCACCCGTTCTTCGCGCTCGCGTGCGATAAACTCGATACGTTCTCTCACCTCTGGATCATCTTCGTTTTTCACGAGCACGGCGCGCGCGACTGGAAACCTTCGATTCGGCCCCCCCGCCTCGGCGGCCGGAAAAAAGTCGGCGTTCTCGCCTCGCGTTCGCCCCACCGCCCGAATCCGATCGGACTCTCCGCCGTGAAACTCGATCGCGTCGATCTCTCCGATTCGAAACGCGTTCGGATCCACGTCTCCGGTGTCGACCTCCTCGACGGTACGCCGATCCTCGACGTGAAGCCTTACATTCCGTTCGCGGATTCGATCCCGAGCGCCCACGCCGGATGGGCCGCCGAACCGATCGAAAAATTTCCGGTCGAATTCACCGCGCGCGCGCTTGATTCGCTCGGCCGCCATGAAAGCCGGATTCGCAGCGAAAAGAAGGACGCGTCGATCGATCTCCGGCAGATGATCGTCGAGATGCTCGAACTCGATCCGCGCCCGGCGTCCCAGAAACGCAAGATGCCGCCGCGTGAAGACGACTCGAAGGGACTTCGCTTTGCGTTCACGCTCTTCGACTTCGACGTGAAGTGGGAAATCCGCGAGGGTACGTTCGCCGTCCTCGATCTCGAGGATCTCGTCGACGGTCGACCGCGAGACCTACTGAAAAGACACTGAGCGCGGTTTACGGAGAGCCAGCGGGAAGCGCGGAACGGGTGAAGCTCGCCTTTCCGTAGATCGTCCGGCCGGTCGATGCTTCGGTCCGCGTGCCGTAGAACGCGTAGGTTTCTCCGGAACGGACGAAGTGATAACCGCCGTTCCAATTCGAACTGATCGTATTCGCGATCGTGCCGGGATTCGTCCGCTGATCGCCGGCATTTCCGACGGAGAGGGTCGGCAGGAGATCGACCGAGTAGTTGACGGCGAAGGAAGTGGAAACGACGTCGAAGTCGCCGCTATTCAGCCGCGAGAAATTCGCGATCAGCGCGAGCTGATCGAAATAAGGGCGAAAAGTTCCCGTCGTTTCGCGGCAACGAATCCCGGTTTCGGGAAGGGCGGCGCCGGCGACCGCGGTCGCGAGAAACTGAACCTCGGAAATGTCGGCGGTGCCGTCGCCGAGGACGGTCTTGCTCTGGACGTAAATTTCGCCGCTCGTAAAGGTATAGACGCCGGCCGGGAGCGCGGTCAGCGCGAGCGCCGGCGCGGAGCCGGAGTCGAAAATCTTCACCGTTTCGCTGCACGCGGCTTCGATGACGGGGCTGTCGTTATGCGCACTCCCGTTGCTGATCTGGCAGCCGTTCAAGAGCGGCGCCGAAATCAGGAGGGCGGCGACGGAGAGGACGGAACGGTTTAAAACGAGCATCGAAGCCTCCTGGTCGTAGCGTACCGGATTTTTTCGAGTCGTCGCTTAGTTTCCGCGGGTGAGCGAGAGGGTAAGCGTTCCGCAGTAATTTCCGATTTGTCCGGAAGTCGCGGCCGCGTTCAGCGTGCCGTTGATCGTCTGGCCATGATTCGAAGAGGAGAGCGAGCCGGTATAGAGGCAAGGCTGTCCGCCGTACTGGCTGATCTTGAGCAGCGAAACGTTCGACAGGGATCCCGAATTTTCCGCGCTCGCTTGGAATTGAGAAGTCATCGCCGCGCCGGTCTGCGGATATTGGCCCGTGGTCTGGTAAGCCGAGGTCACCGAGTAGGTTCCGCTCACGACGTTTCCGCTGTCCGTCAGGGTGAGGGTCACCATGTTCGTGCCGTAACCCGCTTGCGGATAATATTGGGGGTTGGTGCCACCGGTCGTGGTGGTCGTCTGGGCTTGGCCGAGCACTTCGTACCCGGTGTAGGTCCCTTGGTAGTTATCTTTGCCGCAGCCGGTGAGACCGAAGGAGAGGGTCATCGCCGTGATCGCCAGTAAAACTTTGTTCGTCTTGAGCATAAATTCTTCCTCACACACAGTGTCCGAACCGCTCCGATGGGATTCGTTACTGAGATGAAGAGCAAGGGGCAGGCCAGAATGACGCACCGCTTATACCCTCTGTGGCCGATTTGGGCTCCTTTTTAGGGCAGTAGAGCGTCTAAATTTTAGACAGGTGCCCACCGAATACAGGGTTCGCGCGTCGCCGTGGCGCCCTTTTAACCCCCATCTTTTCCATCATTTAGTCTCCTTCCCGTGAAATTTATCCTAGGTTAAACCCTAACCATGAAGATCCTTGTGACCGGCGCGACCGGGTTTATCGGACTCGAGTTCCTGAAGCGCCTCCCCGAGGCGGTCACCGAGATCCGGGTCCTTTCCCGGGACGCGGGCCGGGCGGACGAAACCCTTGGACACGCGCTCTCCCCGACCCGCCTGAAAAAGGTCCGTAGCTATAACTGGGATGCCGAAGGATCGGTCGCCCCGGCGACCGCTCTCGACGGGGTCGACGTCGTCGTTCACCTCGCGGGCGAGAACGTCGGCGCGGGGCGGTGGTCCGAAGAGACGAAGCGCCGGATCCTCACCTCCCGCGAGCTCGGGACGCGAAATCTCGTGCAAGGCTTGAATCGGCTCGCCCGTCCTCCGATTTTCGTCTCGGCTTCGGCGATCGGAATTTACGGCGACGCGGGCGAAACCTTCTTAACCGAGACCTCACCGCGAGGCGCGGGGTTTTTGGCGGACGTTTGCGCGACCTGGGAACGAGAGGCGTCGGCGGCGAAAGCGAAGCGCCTCGTGATCGCCCGCTTCGGAATCATCCTCGGGCCGGGCGGCGGCGCGCTCGGAAAACTCCTCCCGCTTTTTCGCGCGGGGATCGGCGGACGAATCGCCGACGGCCAGCAGTGGATGAGCTGGATCCACCGGGACGATGTCCTCTCCTTTCTCCTCCGCGCGATCGCCGATCCCGCGATCGACGGCGTTTACAATCTCGTCGCTCCGGAGCCCGTGCGAAATGACGCGTTCGCTCATACCCTCGGTCACGTTCTCCACCGGCCGGCGATTCTTCCCGTTCCGGCGATCGCGCTGAAACTCGCTCTCGGGGAAATGGCGGAGCAAACCATTCTGACCTCGCAACGCGTCAGTGCCGAAAAACTTTCTGCGACCGGGTTCGCGTTCGCCTACCCGATGCTCGAAGGCGCCTTGCGGCAAATCGCGACCCCGTGATAGCCACGGGGCATATGAAAGCCTTCGGCGTTTTGCTTTTGGTGCTGATTCTTTCCCTTCTCTCCACCGTTCGCGCGGACGACGCGAACCTCTCGGTCTGTCCGATCGCTTCGGACGGCGAGACGGCCCTCGACTGTCCCTGGGCGATGATCGCCCGCCAGGTCGAGCCGATCATAAACGCGGATTCGAATCCCGAATCCGCGGCTCCGAAGATCGAACACCTCCTCTCGCAAATCGCGCCGGACTTCCTCGGCCGCGTCGTTCGCGAAGGTAAGATCGCCGGGAACGCGAAAAAACTTTGGGGCCGTTCGATCAACTTCGACGAGTACGCGAAAGGGATCATCGTCGCGCCCGCGCTCATGGACGTCATCCTCGCAAAAGCGGGCGTTCCGCCGCGCGACGATCGGATCGTCTACGCCGGCTTCGAGCATACCTACGGATACCTCCTCTCGATCCTGAAAACCCCATACGGGTTCAAACGTCTCCGCTGGGTTCGGCCCGACATCGAGAACGGATTCGGCCTCGCGAAGGGCACGATCACGCCGGCTCCGAAACGGGGCGGCCTCTATATGAACGTCACTTACTTCGCCGGCGGAATCGCCTTCCGGGGCGCGAACGACGCGGACCGGGCCGCGCTGAAAATTCTCCGTAAGGCGGACGGCGTCGCCCGTTCGCTTCACCGCTTCGATTTCTCAAAACTGCACGGCCGACGACTGACCGAGACCGTCGCCCTCGCGGGCGGCCGTACGGTCGAGATTCGCTCGGACTTCGTTCCGTTCCTCACGCCGGTCGGACCGGCGACCGGCGGGAACTCCGAACTCCTCGTCTACTCGATCCGCGACTCCGCGGAAAAGCTTCCGTACCTGATCTCCGCGTTTCCGATCGCACGTGGTTTTAGCGACGGCGCTTTGAAACCGGAAACCCTCGGCGCGGCGAAGCCGGTCGTCACGAAGTATAACGCTTTCGTTTCCGGCATCACGGACTCGAAGTCGCCGTTGACCGGTACGCGCGCGGCCTCGACGTTTTAGTCCGACCGCGATTTTCTCCTCCTTCATCCATCGAGCGCGCTTGCGCACACGCACCTTAGCCAGAACACCATGAGTAAAACGAACGCCTCCGCCCCGATGATCACCGTAGATAAAGTCCGTCGCGTCTTTCGATCGACCCAAAAGGGCGACGGGCTGAAGGGTACGATCGATCTCCTTTTACGGCCGAAGACGACCGAGCACGTCGCCGTGAAGGAAGTTTCGTTCACGATCGAACCGGGCGCCTTCGTCGGCCTCATCGGCGCGAACGGGGCCGGGAAAACGACGCTCCTGAAGATCCTCTCCGGTCTCATTCCGCCGACCTCCGGCGAAGCGACCGTAATGGGATTCCGCCCATTCGATCGGACGATGGCGTTCCGTCACGCGATCTCGCTCGTCATGGGCCAGAAGGCCCAGCTCTGGTGGGACCTTCCGGCCACCGACGCGTTCGATCTCCTGAAGGCGATCTACGAAATTCCGGACGCTCTTTATCGCGACCGGCTCGGAACGCTTTCGGAATTACTGGATGTGACTCGGCTTCTGAAAACCCAGATCCGCCGGCTCTCGCTCGGTGAGCGGATGAAAATGGAACTCATCGGCGCGCTTCTCCATTGGCCGAAGGTCGTCTTCCTCGACGAGCCGACGATCGGACTCGACGTCCTCGCCGCCGAGAAACTTCGCGACTTCCTGAAGGTCTTCAACCAGAAGGAAAAGGCGACGATCATCCTTACGTCCCACAACATGGATGACATCGAACGCCTCTGCTCTCGAGTTATGATCATGAAGACCGGCGAGATGATTTTCGACGGGTCGCCTTCGAAGCTTCTCCGCGAAGGCGAGTGCCGGCTTCGCGTGCGGCTGAAGGAGACTTTGAAGCCCGAAGAGCTCGCGACGATCGCGGGCGTTCCGACCGAATCAGTCACGATCGGAGAGGCGGAGGCCGGCGGGGAAGAAACGGACGAGGGAGCGGAGTCGGAGATCCCGACCCTCTATATCGAGACGAACAAGGACTCCGTCATCCGGGTCCTTCAGTCGATCATGGCGAAAGCGACGATTCTCGACATGGGGATCGAAGAGCAAAGCCTCGAGAGCGTGATCAGTCGAGTTTACTCCGAGGGCGGCGTTCGGAAGTCCACCTCGGGTCCGGCCGGATCGGGCAAGGGACTTCATGTCTAGCCTCACGCTCCGGCTTCCACGACTCGAGTGGAGAATCGCAGCGCTGAAAAACGGTTTTCAAGACGCGACCGCTTACCGACTCGAATTTTTCCTCGAGGTCTTCGGGGCCGCGATCGTTCCCGCCGCGATCCAGTGGGTCCTCTGGTACGCCCTCTTTATCATGGGTCACCAGGAAACGATCGGTGGACTGACGTACCACCAGATGCTCGCCTATACTTTCACGTCGATCCTCTTCACCCAGATCCGGGGCGGGGATCACGACTTCGAACTCGTCGAGATGATCCGCTCCGGTGGACTTTCGAACTATCTCTTACGGCCGACGGGCGTCGTCGAGTTCGTCTACATCCGCGGCCTCGCGCCGAAGCTCTTCATCTCCGGCGTCTGCCTCGCGATCGGGATCGCCGCTTCGTTCTTCACCGACTCGATCTCGGCCCCGCGGATGATCGCCGCCATCGGGCTCGCCGGGCTCGGAAACATCATCGCCTATCAGATCGGCGCGATCATCGCGACGCTCGCGTTCTATTGGGAAGAGGCTTACTCGATGCTCATGGTGAAGAACATGATCGTCCAAATCCTCTGCGGCGAACTCCTTCCCCTATCGCTCTTTCCGGCGTCGATGACCTGGATGTGGAAGTCCCTCCCTTTCTATCTCTACGTCTATGGCCCGACCCAGTACGCGCTCGGCCGATGGTCCCACGTCGAATTTCTGAACGCGGTCGGGATCGCGTGCCTCTGGATCCTCGGACTCTGGGCGCTCGTCCAGCTCTCGTGGAAACTCAGTATCAAACGCTACCTCTCGCTCGGCGGCT
>JAYVXM010000621.1:0-10012 GCA_043785205.1 Bdellovibrionales bacterium | reverse complement strand
GACGCCGCGATCAAAGACGGGCTCATCTCCGAATTCTACGTCACGCTTACGAACGGGACGATCCGGAAGGGGTACAAACTCCGTGTCGAGTAGTCCGGCCGGCGCGCGCCCGCCCACCCGAATCGTGTTCGAAGCGGACGTGCTCGCGTGGCTCGCGGAACGGGGACCGCTGCCCGGGTGTTCGATCGTCGCGTCGATGCCGGATTTTTCGGAATTTCCGCAGCTCTCACTCGAGGAGTGGAAAGCCTGGTTCACCGAAACCGCGCGGCTCGTCCTCACGCGCACGCCCGACGAGGGGATCGCGCTTTTTTTCCAATCCGACATCAAGCGCGAAGGCGTCTGGATCGATAAGGGCTACCTCGTCGCGAAGGCGGCCGAAGCCTCCGGTCACGCGCTCCTTTTCCATAAAATCCTCTGTCGCGCGCCGCCCGGTCAGACGACGTTCGGAAAGCCCGCGTACTCGCACCTCCTCGCGTTTTCGCGCGGCGTACGGCCGGCGGTCGCGGAAAGCACGGCCGACGTGATTCCTGATCTCGGCGATAAAACGTGGCCCCGCGGAATGGGATTTCACGCGTGCCGGGTCGCCTGCGAGGCGATCCTCCGCTCGACGAAAACGCGGACGGTGGTGAGCCTCTTCTGCGGACAAGGGAGTGTGCTCGCGGTCGCGAATGCGCTCGGTCTCGACGCGGTCGGCGTCGAGCGGAGTCCGAAGCGGGCGGAGCGCGCGCGGGGGCTCGCGCTTACGGCGATGGGGGACGGGTTCGAGCCCGCTTCCGAGGAGTTCGGCAGACCTCCGTCCGACCGATGATCGCGATTCAGCAGCCAATATTCATTCCCTCGATAATATCTTATTTTATCCCTATTTCGCGTGGAAATTGGATCTGAATTCCATATCCTCAGACTCGCGGTCCCCCGCCATTCCTAAACGTTGAAACTGGAGTCACTCCTATTAAGAAATTTCTTATTCTGATATGAAAGCCAGATGGAAACACGGGATTTAGCTCTAAGCGGTACTCGAATTTTATGTGTCGACGATTGCCCAGAAGTACTTAAGTTGTTGGATATCTACTTGTCCAAGGAAGGGGCGGAAATCACGATTTGTTCCTCGGGGGAAGATGCGATCAAAGCACTAAAGAAGGAACACTTCGACGTCTTGATTTCGGACCTGACCATGCCGCCAGGTATTGATGGCTATGATCTCGTGCATGAGCTTCGACGCTTGGAGAACGCGAACTTGGACCGAAAGGCCATACCTACCGTTATGCTTTCCGGCGAAGCCATGCTTCCCTCAAGAAAGAGGAGCTTCGCGGATTTTCAAGTCTATATGCCTAAGCCCTTCAACCAGGCGCGCCTACTCCACGTCGTCGAACGCTTGGCAGAAGCCGCAACGGAGGCGGTAAAACTCGGGTCGCTCGGTAGTTGGGAGGCGCTGCAAGCGACTGATGCGGCAGTGGTCGCTACAGAAGTTGCGGCAACAGCGACGGATGCTGCCGCTGAAGCTACTCTTGCCGCGGTTGATGCGACGACCGCAGCTTTAGATGCCACAAAGGCAGCGGCGACAGCGACAAAAGTGGCCGCAAAGGCGGAACTAGACGCCAGTGCGGCATCGGCAAATGCGCCCCGTGAGCGTCGTTAAAGATCATCCCGAAATCCGGCCGGTGAGAATTTAGCCGGGATATACGTCTCTGGCATTTCGATTCATACCGATAGGTCGAAACGTCCATATCGATTCCTCGGACCTCGTCCATAACCCCGGGATCGACTTGGGTGAAGTCACGCACCGAATGACCTCCTTCCAATTTGTACATAAAGTATATTCTGCCGTCTACGCGTCCCCCGCCGAGTAGGCGAAGTACGGCCACTCGCGCCTATCCATATCCTCCTATCCGCGTAGCCTTAAGGGATTGGCCAGCACCTGGCCGACCATACCCAAAGGACATCCATGATAAATCTCTGCACTGCCCGTTCCACGACCATCGCTATCGCCGCCTTCACTTTCTCCGCCTTCCTCACCGGATGCGGATCATCTACGGGAACCTCCAGTCTATCCAGCGCGAACGGTTACGTCATCATGGCGAAAACCGGAATTTCGAACGCGACGGGATCTTCGATCGTGGGCAATCTCGCGGTAAGCCCCGCCGCCGCGACCTACATCACCGGCTTCGGCCTCATCGCCGATTCTTCCAACGTGTTTTCGACCTCCTCGTCGGTGAACGGGCGGATCTACGCCGCCGACTATGCGTCTCCCACTCCGACCCAGCTCACCGTGGCGATCGGAGACATGGAGAATACCTATACCGATCTTGCCGGCCGCGCTCCTGCAGATACCGAGCTCCACGCCGGGATCCTCGGAACGCAAACCGTACCGCCCGGCGTCCACTCTTGGTCGACGAGTGTCGGGATTGCGGGCGGAGACTTGACCTTGAACGGCAACTCTACCGACGTCTGGGTCTTCCAGGTCGCGCAGGACGTCTCGATTGCGGCCGCCCGTAGCGTCATCCTTACCGGAGGGGCGCTGGCGAAGAACGTCTATTGGCAAGTCGCCGGCCAAATCACGATGGGTTCCACCTCACACTTCGAGGGAAACATCTATTCGAAGACTGCGATCACGTTCGGGACGCTTGCCTCCATGACCGGCCGCGCTTTCGCGCAGACGCGGGTGAACCTCGACAACAACGCGATTACGCAGCCCTAAGCCCCCGCGAAACGCTGTGCCGAAGGTAGGAGTCCGAAGTAAAGTAAGCGGTTCATCGGCCCCACCACATAGCTGATCCCATCATCGTGTAATATACTCCGCTTTCGGACGCCGATCCCTGGGCGGTGTAGTTCAAGGCTCCGTTCGGCATGCGCTCCGGGATCACCGACGGCTACGTGCTCACGTACCGCGACATCACCGATCCGTCGGTTCCCAACTGCTATGAGTTCTCGTTTTCTCCGAAGACGTTCGACGGTCTGAAGTCGATGGGCGAGGAGCTCGTCATCACCGAGTATCACGGGGATACTTTCTGCACGGCCTCCGGAAAAATCACCCCGGTCGCGACCCTTCACGTCGTCGTTCACCAGGACGAAGCGATCGAACTCGAGTTTCCGTTCCTCAAGGGCGAGCAAGTCCGGATCGAGCTCGGCCAGAACTGGAAAGTCGCTCTCTAAGCGCTCTGGCGGTAGTGCCGGTAGAGAAGGAAGTAACAAACCGCCGCGGCCGCGTCCCAAACCGCGTGCCATTGGAAAAAGTGGTTCTGCGGATCACAGAGCGACGTTTTCTCGATTCGTAACGCCGCGAACGCCACCGCGAAGACGGCGGCGGCCACTCGGAAGTTTCCGTATTTGAAACCCGGCGTCCGGCGCGCGGCGGGTATTTCCAGCAGGAGCGCGGCCGCGAGGAAGACTCCGAACGTCGAGACGCCCGGGTGGTTCGGCCGGTACGCGAATAGGCTGAGGGCGGCGACGAGGAGACCAATGTAAATTTTCGCGTCCGTCCCGGTCTCGGCGAGCGCGGGCCGAATCCGAACGAGATTCGCGACGAGCATGAGCGCGGCGAGGCCGAACATCGAGCCGACGTCCCAGGCTTGGAAGACGAGGGCGTGGGTGGAATGGAACGCCGCCGACGAAAGGCCCATGCTCAGGGTCACCCACGCGAAGGTCTTCGACCGCCAAGAATCGGGCGCCCGAAGGTCGCGAAAGATGAGCGTCGCCATCGCGACGTAGACGATCCCGGCCCAGGCGATCCCCGGCGACTCGACCCACGCGCAGAGGCGCGCTTCGCAAAACGCGGTCGTACCGGGGGCCAATGCACTCCAGGGGCAGTTTGGAAATTCCATCGATTCGATAGTAGGCCGAAACGACGGATTATCCAGAGGATTTGACCGGCCGGCGCGCGCGCCGTAAAATCGAGGGATGATGATTCTCGGCATCGTCGCGGCGGCGGCCCTCATCGCGAGCGAAATCTACTTCGGACGTCGCTCCGGAAGGACGGTTTACGATTGGCGCGCGACCGGCGGCCACGTCGCGCTCAGCATGGGCCAGCAGGCGATGAACGTCATCACGTTCGCCGGCTTCGCTTTCCTTTACACCGGAATTTTCGACCGCTACCGGGTGGCGACGTTCGACGAGAAGAACCTCCTCCTCTGGGCGGTCGCGTTCGCGCTCGCCGACCTCGCGTTCTACGCCGCCCACCGGATGGGTCACCGGGTGAACCTCTTCGCCGTTTCCCACCTCGTTCATCATCAGGCGAAGGATTTCAACCACCTCTCCGCGCTTCGCCAGAGCTGGTTCACGCGCCCGTTCATGTTCGGAGCCTACCTTCCGCTCGCCTGGCTCGGCATTCCTCCGCGGATGCTCCTCGCCGGGCTCGTCGTGAATCACGTCGTCCAGTTCTGGTCCCATAACGGCGTGATTCGTCGGCACCTCGGCCCGCTCGAATACGTCCTCGTCACCCCGCGCTCCCACCGTGCCCACCACGGCACGAACGCCCCGTATCTCGATCGGAATTTCGCGGGCGCCTTCATTTTTTGGGACCGCCTTTTCGGTACGTATCAGGACGTCGAAGACGGAAATCCCGTCGTGATCGGGGGGGCCGACCTTCCGGGATACGCCGATCCGGTTTACTCCCAGTTCTCGTATTGGAAACGGCTTTGCGCGGCCACCGCGAAAAGGCGCGGGATCGCCTCGAAGATCGGGCTCTGGTTCGCCGGGCCCGAAGTCCTCGACGCCGAGCTCTCCGAAACCGCGGGCGCGGAGACGCCTATCGCGGGAAGCGCTTCGTCCGCGGAAACCGCGGCCTGGCTCGCGCTCCTCGTCGCGGCGACGCTCGCCTTCATGAGCCGCTATTCCGCGCTCTCGACCTGGACGACGGTCGGATTCCTCGTCGTGATCTTCTTCGCCATGGGCATGACCGGGCGGGCGCTTCGCCGAATGGCGGTCAGCAAAATTCCTTCGTGAATCGTTCGATCTCGGCTTCCGTCTTCCCGAGTTTCGCGGCGAGCGTCGCGTAGGGCGAGGTCGACTTCCGGCGCCGGTCGAAGACGTGCACGAACGCGACGGCGAAATCGATCACGGTCTTCACCGAGAGGAGTGCGACGAGTTTCCACGAGATTTCTTCGGCGAGCGCGCGCACGATGCGGAACGGGGTGAGGACGCGGTAGGCGAGCCCCTCGAAGAACCCGGCGCGGATGACGAAGTTCATCCGAAGCATCGCTGCGCGAGGCGGAATGAGGATCGTTCCCCAAACCCGAAGGAACGCCCATCCTTTCTTGGCGAGACCTTCGGCGCCGAGGAAGAGCGTCATGTCGATCTCGACTTCCTGGATCCAATCGACCGACATTTGGAGGAAGTCATCGAGCGATTCGGTTTTCTTCGCGACGCCGCGGAGGTAATGGCCCCAGACGTGGGGGCGAAGGCGGACGAGCATCGAATCGATCTCCGTCATCGGACAGAGGCGATTCGAAAGGTAGAGCGCCTGGTAGGCGTGGCTGGCGGCGCCCGCGCCGATCGCGGCGTCGACGAAGCGTTCGAAGGGAAAGCGCGCGCGGTGAAAGCGGAGGAGATTCGTGACGTCGATGAGATCCTTCAGCTGGGTCTTGAAGAACCCGAGATGGAGGCAGAGGTGAAGGAGCGTATCCTCCGGCGCGAGAATCTTCACCGGCACGCCCTGAAAGTCGAGATCCTCGACGCGGGACCAGATCGCGTCGTAGTCGACTCGGTAGGGCCCGAGGAGCGTCTTGATCCCCCACTGGGTTCCGATGACGAGGGAAAGATCACGACTCACGTACGGAGTGGCGTGCCACGCGACCTTCTCCTGGGTCGCCTTGTCGTCCTTCACCCGTTCGCCGAACGAAACGAAACCGAGCGATTCGTAAAGATCGTAGATTTTCGGGAGATCGGGTTTCTGGATGAGGATGTCGATGTCGTTGCTCTTCTTGTAGAACGGGTTCCGATAAATCTGGTGGGCGAGGCCGGTTCCCTTGAGGAGGACGACGGGGATGCCGGCCTCGCGAAAACTCCGGAAAAGGGGGCGCGCGTGTTCGAATCTTCGCTCGAGTTTCTTGCGCACTTCCGCGCGTTCGTCCGTCCACTCGCTTCGGTACGGCTCGGGGAGGCGATCGAGGTGCCCCAGCGTTTCGATTTGGGTGAGGATCCACGTGCGGTGGACGTTCGCGCGCGCGAGGCGATCGAAATAGGCGTAGTCGATCGGGGCGGCGAAGAGGCGTGCGATTTCAGCGCGCTCACCGGACGTCGGATCGAGGAGGGTGAGGAGAACGAGGAGCCGACCTTCGTCGGAAAGAGGGCGGCGGGTCATCGGGTTCCCCTTCCGAGGCGCAAGACCTCGTCGGCGAGCTCATCGACTCGGCGGGCGCTTCCTTCCGATTCGACCGGAAGCGTGACGAGGCGGACCTCGGGATGCACCTTCGCGAGCCAGGCGAAGGCGGCGACGTAACCGGCGCGAAGTTTTGTCAGCCCGGCGTCGGTTTCGTGGAGCTCGGCGGGCATGCCCCGCGCGGCGATCCGAGCGACCGCCGTCGGAACTGAAACGTCGAGGAGAACCGCGACGTCGGGCAGCGACGTTCTGAAGTGGACGGAGAGCTCGGCGAGCATCGGGACGGGGGCCTGGCCGAATAGCTTTTTCAGGTAGAGGGGGAGCTCTCCCAACGGAAGCTCCCGGCCGAGCCGGCGATTCTCCGATTCGTGCCAGGCGCGGACCCGTGCTTCGGCACCGGGTTCGAGGCGCTCGAGGCCGGGGAAAAAAGTGCCCGCGAGTTCCGCTTCGCTGAGATTCCGGCCGAGGCGTTCGCTGAAATAAGGGCCGTAGACGAGCGCGTCTACGAGCGGATGGCGTTCCGAGAGGATCGGCTCGGCGTTCGCGGCGACGAGGGCGGCGCGAGCGGGGCCGTAAAGGAGAAGCTGGAGGTAGACCGCGATCGACTTCCATTCGAGCGAGTGGAGAAGGTCGCCGCCGCCGTTCATCCGGTCGAGCGTCACGGAGAGCGCCGCGTGCGGCGCGCCCGGGGTGTGGTGGTAGCGCGGACACGTGATGAGCCCGGCGGAGTGTCCCGGGGGAAGTCGCGCGCGGAGAGCCGCGGCGAGCGTGCTTTTACCCGAGCCGTCGATTCCGAAGAGCGCGATCGTCGTCATTTTCGGGCGAGCTCCCGAAGGCAGATCTCCACCTTCGCCTCGACCGGCGATTCGCCATCGAGGACGATCGCGCCGGCTTCGCGCATCAAAGTTTGGAGGTTTGCGTAAGACTTCGATTGGAACGCGATGAAGCTCTCCGGCGATCGCGCGGGGTCGTAACCGGATTCGTAGCCGGAAAAGGTTTTTTTCCGGCGAAGGGCGGAGGGGGCGTCGAACGCGATGAAAAAGAGGGCGTCGGGCTTCGGGAAGTGCGCGACGAACCGCCGGAGATCGGGGCGCGCGCGTTCGCCGTGCATGGCGAGCTCGGAGGCGAAGTATTTATACCAGTAGGCGTCGATCAGAAGATTTTCGTCGGAGCCGCGGAGCGCGCGGCCGAGGGCTTGGTCGAGGTAGCCGAAGAGGAACTCGGCGCGCTCCGGATGGCCGAGGCTTCGGAGGTAGGCGTCGACCTCCTTTTTGTCGCGGAAGGAGTGCTTCGGATCAAGTTCCGGTTCCTTCATAAGGTCCCAGATCGTGACGGTCCGCGAATTCGGAAGGCTCGCCGCGAGGCGAGCGAGCAACGTCGTCTTCCCCGATCCGTCGATTCCGGTAATGCCGATGAGCCGTTTTCCGTTCGTCACGTTAGGATCCTCACTTCGCCCGTGCTGCCGTCGAGCTCCACGACATCGTGATCTCGCACGCTCGTCAAGAGGCCCTTCACGCCGACCACGCAGGGAATCCCCATTTCGCGCGTGACGATTCCGGCGTGACTCAGGAGGCTGCCCCGCTCGAGGAGGATCGCGGAGGCGGTGGGAAAGAGCTTTACCCAACCCGGATCCGTGCTCTCCGTGACGAGGATGTCCCCGCCGAGGCTCCCGATCTCCTCCGGCGAGCGGATGATGCGGACCTTTCCGCGGACGATGCCGGAGCTACATCCGATCCCGCGGAGAAGCTTCCGGACTTCGTGGTCCGCGGCGACCTCCGCCAGGAATTCGGGTTCGCGGTCGAATTCGACCGGTCCACGGGTTCGCACGCGGCCGGGGAGGGGTGGTCGGGTCGCCGCGGCGGCGAATTCCGCGCGCCGTCGCCGAACGCGTTCGCGAAGGTCGGCGGGGCGATCGAAAACTTCGTCGACGGTGAGGTAGAACACGTCGTCGGCGCGCTCGAGCGCGCCGATCGCCGCGAGCTTTCGGCCGAGCTCGGCGAAGATCGCCTTCACGACGCCGAAGGCTTGGCTGCGCTTGAAACGGAGATTTTCCCGCCAGACGACCATCGTTCGGGTCTGCCCGAGCCACGCGGTATATCCGAATCGGACGAAGGGCCGACCGGCGAGGAGTCGATCGAGCTCGCGTTCGGCGGCGGCGCGAATCTCGCGGTTCCGGCTCCGATCGAACGAGAGCCGCACGTCTTCGGCGAGGTAGGACTGGAGGATCCGGATGAACGTCGCCGGCGACTGGGAATAGGAAGGCGTTTCAAGCTTCAATTCCCCGCCGACGCAGCGGTCGCCATAACGTGCGAGGTAGTCATCGATCTCCGCGCGGAGGCGCGCGTAGGGCGGTTCGGAGAGTTTTCGCCAGACGTCCTCGGCGGGACCCGTCGCGAAAAGCGCGCGGGCGGGCGGATCGCGACGGATGTTTTCGGTGAGCGCGGCGATCCGGACGATCGGTTCGGTCGAGACGATGTTATCAGCGCCGACGAGGAGTTCGTTCTTCAAGTTCGGGCGGACAAGGTCGAGCCGGAAGCGTTCGGTGAGGAGGCCGAGTCCGCGAAAAAAGACCATCGTGAAGAGTCCGTTCACGACCGGCGCGCGCCAGATCGCGAAGACCGTTCGTTCAAGCTCGCGATAGAGGGCGCGCACTTCGTCGAACGAGCGGTCGCCGAGCGGAACTTTTTTCGCGTCGGCAAGAATCCGGTCGAGGTCGGCCACGAATCTTCGGCGCATCGCGGGCAGGCGCGCCCAGAGCGAGAGGAGGCGGAAGGAGGAGCGAAAGGCGAACCGCGCGAAGGCGGTCACGTCGAGGGCGCGCGTCGGCGCCGGCGATTCGTCTTCGATTCCGATCGCGGCGGTGAATGCCCGCTCGAGGACGCGCGAGCCCGGTACGGAGCGGGTGATCGCGAGGATATTCGTGAGGTCGTAGTACATCCGACCGCGAAGAAGGCCGATCATCCGCGCGTAGCGGTCGCGGTTCGCGCGGATGGTCCGCCCGGGCAGCCCGATCATCGCCGAGACTTGGCGGTAGCCGATTTCGTAGGTTTGGCGGACGAAGGAGTAGGTGAGCGGAGTCGTGGTGCCCGGGTAGGATTCGATCAGGTTATTGTTTTCCCAGACCGTGATCGTGTCCGCGGCGTCGGTGAGGGCGGCGGGGGCCGCGCCGGCGGTGATCGGGCGCGCCTGGAGGTAGAAGATTTTTCCCGCGCGGCGGGCGAACTCGACGTCCTGAGGCGCGCCGAAATAGCGCTCGAGACGATCGAGGACCGCTGCGATCTCCCGGACTTCGGATTCGGCGAGGGTAGCGCGCCCGACGGGCTGTCGGAGATGCGAGCGGATCTCGTTTCCACGCACGAGGAACTGATCCGAGTCGAGGGCGCCGGAGACGAGGCCTTCTCCGAGGCCCGCGACCGCCTCGATCACGCGTTCTGCGCGGTCGCCGGTGAGCGGATTCACGCCGAATGCGACACCCGCGACTTCGGCGGGGACGAGCGCCTGGACGATGACGGCCATCGCGGTCGGGGCTTCGGGGAGCCCGCGCGATCCGCGATATTCGGCGACGCGCGGAGCGAAGGCCGATCGCCAGACGGCGAGAACCGCGTCCGGAAGATCGCCGCGGGCCACGTCGAGGCGCGTTTCGAAAATACCGGCGTAGGAGTGGTCGGCGCCGTCCTCGGCCGCGGCGGAGGACCGGAC
>JAYVXM010000620.1:0-3104 GCA_043785205.1 Bdellovibrionales bacterium | reverse complement strand
AAAATTTGCTCGGGAAACGCGTCGATTACTCCGGCCGTTCCGTCATCGTCGTCGGGCCTGAACTTCGCTTGCACCAGTGCGGCCTTCCGAAGGTCATGGCGCTCGAACTCTTCAAGCCGTTCATCTATAACAAGCTCTCCGAATACGGTTACGTCACGACCATCAAGTCCGCGAAGAAGATGGTCGAGAAGCAACGTCAGGAAGTTTGGGACATCCTCGAAGAAGTCGTGAAGGAACACCCGGTGATGCTGAACCGCGCGCCGACCCTCCACCGCCTCGGGATCCAGGCTTTCGAGCCGGTCCTGATCGAAGGAAAAGCCATCCAGCTCCACCCGCTCGTCTGCGCGGCATTTAACGCCGACTTCGACGGTGACCAGATGGCCGTCCACGTACCGCTTTCGATCGAAGCTCAGATCGAAGCGCGCGTGCTGATGATGTCGACGAATAATATCCTTTCGCCGGCGAACGGTAAGCCGATCATTGTACCTTCCCAGGATATCGTCCTCGGGCTCTACTACATGACCCGCGAACGTCCGTACGCGAAGGGCGAAGGCAAGATCTTCTCGAACCCGGCCGAAGTCGAAATGGCGCTCATCGCGAACGCCGTTCACCTCCAGGCGAAGATTAAGTGCCGGATCAACGGAAAGATCGAAGACACGACTTGCGGTCGCGCCCTTCTTTCCGAATTCGTTCCGACCGAGATTCCGTTCAAGGTCTATAACAAGATCTTGGGCAAGAAGGACTTGGCCGAACTGATCGACACTTGCTTCCGTCTCTGCGGAAACAAGAAGACCGTGCTCCTCGCCGACGCGATTATGCAAACGGGCTTCAAGCAAGCCATGCGCGCCGGGATCTCGATCTCCGTGCAAGACATGCTCATGCCGCCGGAAAAGAAGCAGCTCCTCGACGGCGCCTATACGCAAGTCCAGGAAATCGAAAACCAATACGTCGAAGGTCTCATCACCGACGGCGAACGCTACAACAAGGTCATCGATATTTGGGCGCAAACGTCCGAACAAATCGCCTCGGCCATGATGAAGCGTCTCTCGGTCCAAACCTTCATCGCGCCGAAAGCGTGGAAGGGAACCGGCCCGAAAGAAGTCGTCGCTCCTTCGTTTAACGCCATTTACATGATGGCCGACTCCGGCGCCCGAGGTTCGAACGCTCAGATTCGTCAGCTCGCCGGCATGCGGGGCCTCATGGCCAAGCCGTCCGGTGAGATCATCGAAACGCCGATCGTGTCGAACTTCCGCGAAGGTCTCTCGGTTCTCCAGTACTTCGTCTCCACACACGGCGCTCGTAAGGGCCTCGCGGATACGGCGCTCAAGACCGCGAACTCCGGATATCTGACCCGTCGTCTCGTCGACGTCTCCCAAGACGTCATCGTGACCGAGCCGGATTGCGGAACGCTCGAAGGACTCTTCGTTTCGTCGCTCGTCGAAGCCGGCGAAGTGATCGAAAAGCTCGGGGACCGAGTCCTCGGCCGCGTGACGCTCGAAGATGCGCTCGATCCGGTTACCGGCGAGATCGTCCTTCCGGCCCGTACGGAAATCACCGAAGACGACGTGAAGCTCCTCGAGACTTCCGGGATCGATCGCGTGAAAATCCGCTCGGTTCTCTTCTGTCAGTCGAAGCGCGGGATTTGTACCCTCTGCTACGGCCGCGATCTCGGTCGCGGACGGACGGCCTCCATCGGTGAAGCGGTCGGCGTAATCGCCGCCCAGTCGATCGGTGAACCGGGCACTCAGCTGACGATGCGGACCTTCCACATCGGCGGCGCGGCCTCCCGGCGTGCCGAACAGTCGAACATCGAAGTGAAGACGAAGGGGACGGTGAAATTCATCAACCTCGTCACCGTCACGAACCGCGAAGGCACCCAAACGGTCATGAACCGAAACGGTGAAATGGCGGTCATGGACGCGAACCAACGTGAACGTGAGCGCTACTCGGTCGTTTACGGCGCGAAACTTCAGGTGAAAGACGGAGACAACGTCGACAAGGGCAAGCTCGTCGCCGAGTGGGACCCGTACTCGACTCCGATCATCACGGAAGCGACCGGAACGGTCACGTTCGAAGACATCGTCGAAGGCGTGAACATGCAAGAGCAGTTCGACTCCGTCACGGGTCTCTCGCACAAAGTCATCGTCGAATCGAAGGCTTCGGACAAGCGTCCTAAGGTCATCATCACGGACGGCAAGGGCCATCCGGTGAAGATCGAAGGCGCCTCGAACCGGGTCGCTCGGTACATGATTCCGGTCGGCGCGACGATCACGGTCACGGATGGCGACGCCATCTCGGCCGGCGATACGGTCGCCCGGATTAACCGCGAAACCGCCAAGACGAAGGACATCACCGGGGGTCTTCCTCGCGTGGCCGAACTCTTCGAAGCGCGGAAGCCGAAGGATTCTTCGGTCGTTGCGGAAATCGACGGGATCGTTTCGTTCGGTAAGGATACCAAAGGTAAGCGTAAGGTCATCGTCACGCCGGAAGGCGCCGAAGCCCGCGAATACCTCATCGGGAAGGGCCGCCACTTAACCGTCAACGAAGGCGATTACGTGAAGGCCGGCGAACCGCTCAACGACGGTCCGGTGAATCCGCACGATATTCTCCGCGTACTCGGCGATCGCGCCCTGGCGAAATACCTCGTGGACGAAGTCCAGGAAGTCTATCGCCTCCAAGGGGTGAAGATTAACGATAAGCACATCGAGACGATCGTTCGTCAGATGCTTCGTAAGGTGAAGGTCAAGGACGTGGGCGACACGACTTTCCTCGCCGGCGAATCCGTCGAACGCGGCGTCCTCGAGCGGGAAAATCAACGGGCCCTCGCGGCCGGCGGCGTCGCGGCGACTTACGAACCGCTTCTCCTCGGAATCACGAAGGCCTCGCTCACGACCGAGTCGTTCATCTCCGCCGCTTCCTTCCAGGAAACGACGAAGGTGCTCACGGACGCGGCCGTCAGCGGAAGGACCGACTTCCTCCGCGGCTTGAAGGAAAACATCGTCATGGGTCGCCTGATCCCTGCCGGGACCGGTCTCCTTCGCTACAAGCACATGTACGCCGACGTGGATGCGGACGATACCGCCACCACGACGACGACCAGCGCT
>JAYVXM010000619.1:0-3105 GCA_043785205.1 Bdellovibrionales bacterium | reverse complement strand
GATCGTCTTATCGGACACCACGCGGTGACAAGGCACGAGGATCGGGAACGGATTTTTTCGGAGGGCTTGGCCGACGGCGCGCGCTGCGAGAGGGCTTCCCATCTTTTTCGCGACCCACGCGTAGGTGCGCGTTTCGCCGTGCGGAATCGCTAGCGTCGCTTCGTAAACTTTCCGCGCAAACTCGGTTAACGCGCTCGCATCGAGCAGGTTCCAGTGCAATGGAAGGAGGGGTGCGCCATCCCGAAAGAATCCTTGAAGATCCCGAAGCATCGCCGCGATTCCGTACGGCGGTTGGTGGTCTTCGGGAAGGAGCGGAGCGATCGATTCTTCGTTCCAAGCGACGCGCGTTAAGCGCCCGCTTTCATTCCAATACAGATCGAAATGAAGGGGGGTGTCGCCGATGGTATTTTCGATTCGAAATCGATTCGCCATACGCTCCTGATGAGGTTCGTCGAAAATCTGTGCGATCTCCCGTTTGTTTTCAATCAAGATCGTAACTCAATATGACCGCATGTGACAACGGATAGCAGCAACTCAGTGCGAAAAACATCAATATTTCCGCTTGCTTATACCCCCTGTGCTGGGTAGGTTGCGCGCACTTTAAAGCATGGGTTCATACGTCGTCCTCGCTCGCAAATGGCGCCCTTCGCAATTCTCCGACATCGGTGGTCAGGGTCCCGTGGTGCGCACCCTGATGAACGCGATCCAGTCGGATCGAATCCATCACGCCTATTTACTGACCGGTTCCCGCGGCATCGGAAAGACCTCGATCGCCCGGATTTTCGCGAAGGCGATCCGATGCCCGAACGCGAAGTGGGATGGACAGTGGCTCCGGAGCTGTAACGAGTGCTCGAGCTGCCGGGAGATCGCGGCCGGGAATTCCGTCGACGTAATCGAGATCGACGGCGCCTCGAATAACGGCGTCGATGCCGTCCGGGAGATTCGTGAGAGCGCGAAGTTCATGCCGTCCTCCGGGTCACGGAAAATCTACATCATCGACGAAGTCCACATGCTCACGAACCAGGCCTTTAACGCGCTCCTGAAGACGCTCGAAGAACCGCCGGCGCACGTGATCTTCGTCCTCGCCACGACCGAGCCCCACAAGATTCCCGGCACCATCCTTTCCCGCGTCCAGCGCTTCGACCTCAAGCGCTTCACCGCCGCCCAGATCCAGATCCGCCTCGAAGAGGTCGCCCAGGGCGAAAAGCTCGTCGTCGAACCGGCCGCTCTCGCACTCCTCGCGCGCGCCGCCGACGGATCCATGCGGGACGCGCTCTCCCTTTTCGATCAGGTGATCGCCTACGCCGGCTCGAAAATCACGGCGACCCAGGTCCGCGAGTCGATCGGCCTCATCGAGAGTCAAACCCAGCTCGGTATCCTCCGGGGAATCTTCACCCGCGACGCGAAGGGCGCGATCGAGCTCGTCGAGGACGCCTACCGCGCGGGTCACGAGCTCAAGCTCCTCGCGAAGAACCTCCTCGAATATCTTCACGCCGCCATCCTCATCAAGATCGGCGTCGAGTCGACCGGACTCGAACTCGCCGCGGACGAGATCGCCGAACTCAAGAAAATCGCGGGACACCGCGAGCTCGAGGAAATCGAGCTTTTTTTCCAAGCCTTCCAAAACGGAATCGAGTGGATCGCCCGATCGCCCCAACCGAAACTCGTCCTCGAAGTCCTGATCGTGAAATGCTCCTCCGCGGAAGCGCTCGTTTCGATCTCGGGCCTCGGCGGAGCGGGCCCTTCGGGCGGACGGGTGCCGACCGCTTCCGGCGAGCGGGCCGCCTCCGCGCGCGTCGCCCACTCGGCGCCGCCGAGCGCCGAAACGTCCACGAACACTCCAGTGGCGACGCCGGTTGCCGCGCCGGATTCCGCCTCGGAAAAGAAACCCGGGGGACTCCCGAAGGCCGGCCTCCTCTTCACCGGTTCCTCGCCCATCGCGCTGAAGAACGCCGCCGCCGCGATTCCCGCGGCCACTTCGATCGCCGATACCATCGCGAGTCTCGGCGCGAGCCGTACGCCGTCCGGTCTTAAAACGTTCGAAGGCTTCATCGCGCACGTCCGCTCCTCGCGGCCCGCGATCGCGAACGCGCTCGAGAACGCGGTTTGCGCGAGTTTCCCGGATACGGTCGAAAAGGACTTCGTCGTGAATTTTTCGCCAGCGAACGATGCGCTTTACCACGGCTTACTCACGAGTAACGCCGCCCTCGCGGAATTCCAGAAATTCACCCTCGAGTACTTCGGCGCTGTAAAACGCGTCCTCGTCGAGGTGAAAGAAACGGTCGAAGTCAGCCTCGCCGAACGGCGCGAGAAGGACTACGCGAGCCGCGAGAAGATCGCGAAGGACGCGGCCCTGAATCATCCCCTGATCGCCGAAGCGCGCGCGCTTTTCGGCGGCGAACTCGGTCCGATCGAACTCTCGGGTTCGGGCGACGAAGGAGAAAAATGATGAACGGTCCCGGATTTTCGAGCTCCCAGAAGAGCGATCCCGTCTCGAAGCTCATCTTCGAGCTCTCCAAGTTGCCGGGGATCGGCGAAAAGACCGCTACCCGGCTCGCGTATTACGTACTGAAGCAGGACGCGTCGTACGCGACCGCGCTCGCCGAAGCGCTCGTGGCGGCGAAATCGAAAATCGGCCTCTGTTCGGTGTGTTTTACCTTCACGGATACCGATCCGTGCCGGATCTGCGCGGACGCGGCGCGCGACCGGGCGATGATCTGCGTCGTCGAACGCCCCTCCGATATGAATTCGATCGAGATGTCGGGAACTTACCGCGGCGGCTACCACGTCCTTCATGGCGCGCTTTCGCCGCTCGACGGAATCGGTCCCGACGAACTCAAGATCCGCGAGCTCATGGACCGTCTGCGCGCCCCGGTCGCGCCGATCCGCGAAGTTCTCCTCGCCATGAATCCGAGCGTCGAGGGCGACGCGACTTCCCTCTACCTCACCCGGCTCGTCCGGCCGCTCGGGGTCCGCGTGACCCAGCTCGCGCATGGAATTCCGATGGGCGGGCAACTCGAATACACCGACCGACAAACCATCGGTAAGGCGATCGAGAATCGAATGGAAATGAGATGAGCGGTAATCCGTGAGCTTCATCAACTA
>JAYVXM010000618.1:0-10079 GCA_043785205.1 Bdellovibrionales bacterium | reverse complement strand
CCCTATTCGACGCTTTCCGTGAAAATCGACACTCGCGGGGTGCTGACGGTTTCCCTCAATCGGCCCGACGTTCGGAACGCGTTCAACGAAACGCTGATCGCCGAGCTGACCCACGTTTTCGGTCAACGAGTCCTCGAGAGTGACGTCCGGCTCGTCGTCTTCACGGGCGAGGGTACGGTATTTTCGGCCGGCGGTGATCTGAACTGGATGAAGAAATCCGTCGAGCTCTCGTTCGCCGGCAATCTCGACGATACCCAGCGCCTGACCGCGATGTTCAAGACGATGAACGAATGTCCGAAACCGGTGATCGGCGCGATCCACGGGGCGGCGATCGGGGGCGGAGTCGGGCTGACCGCGATTTGCGACATCGCGATCGCGACCCGCGACACTCAGTTTTCGTTGTCCGAGGTTCGCCTCGGAATCGTCCCCGCGTGTATCGGCCCGTTCGTCATCTCGAAGATCGGCTCGTCGCACGCCCGCGCGCTTTTCATGAGCGCCGAGCGTTTCGCGGCGGCGCGCGCGAAGGACGTCGGATTGATTCACGGCGTGGTCGAGGATCGTGTCGCGCTCGACGTGGAGATCGAACGGATCGTATCGAACATGCTTCAGTGCGGTCCGCACGCGATGGCGGCCGCTAAGAAGTTGGTACTCGATTTATCCTGGACCGAGCGCCGCGAAACTCTCGGTGATCCGCTCGACTACGTCGCGCGCATGCTCGCGGAACTTCGGATCAGCCCCGAAGGACAAGAGGGGCTGAAGGCATTCCTCGAGAAGCGGAAGCCGAACTGGATCCGCTGAATGCGGAATTTCGCCCCGTCGACCGCTGGCCCCGCACTTGAAATACTCACTCGTATGAAAACTAAATTCGACTCCCTTAAAGCCAATGTTCCAAGTCTTTCCGATATTCAGGGGCGGGTCATGGCCCCGATTTTCCTCTATATGCTCGGAGTTCCCGGCGGCATTTGCCTCCTCCTCTGGGTCTTCTTTTTTCGCGGGCGTTAAGCTTATTGGCGCTCGGTCCGTGACGGAGCTCATCGTGGCTGACGCGTCGCTTCCGCCTTCCCCGCGTTGCTTTGACCCCGGCCTCACGCTAACCTCGGAACGATGGCCAAACCTCCGAAGCTGCTCGTCGCGAACCGGTCGGAAATCGCGTGCCGAATCTTTCAAACGGCGCGCGAAATGGGCATCGCGACGGTCGGAATTTACGCGCCCGGCGATGAAGAAGCCCGCCATCTGACCTACGCCGACGAAATCGTCCCGGTCGCGAGCTACCTCGATTCGGATGCCGTGGTCGCGGCCGCGAAAAAAACCGGCGCTACGCTCGTTCATCCCGGTTACGGATTCCTTTCCGAGCGGCCCCTGTTCGCGCGCGCGGTCGAGCGGGCGGGCATCACGTTCGTCGGACCGACTCCCGAGACGATGGAAGCTATGGGTGGGAAAATCGACGCGAAGGAGATCGCCGAGCGCTCCGGCGTACCGACGCTTCCCTGGGCGAAAGTGAAGTCGGGCGAGAATCTCCAGGCGATCGCGAAAAAAATCGGATTTCCGCTTCTCCTGAAGGCGGCGGCGGGCGGCGGAGGCAAGGGGATGCGCCGGGTGGACAAACTCGACGAAGTCGACGGCGCTGCCGAGAGCGCGTCCGCCGAGGCGATCGCCGCTTTCGGCGACGGGACGCTCTTCCTCGAACGCCTCGTCCTCGAACCGCGCCACATCGAGGTGCAGGTTTTCGGCGATGGGAAGGGCGGAGGAATCCACCTCTATGAACGTGAGTGCTCCCTTCAGCGCCGCCACCAAAAAGTTTGGGAAGAAGCGACCGCGCCGAACCTCGCCGAAGTGACGCGCCAGGGACTCTTTACCGCATCGATGAATCTCGTACGTGAAGTAAAGTACCGTTCGGCCGGTACCCTCGAGTTCCTCGTCGACGCGTCCGGGAAATTCTATTTTCTCGAAATGAACACGCGGCTCCAGGTCGAGCATCCGGTAACGGAGCTCGTAACGGGAACCGATCTCGTCCATGCCCAGCTTTCGCTCGCGTTGGATCCGGAGAAATTTCCGATCCCGGCCGTCGGGCCGCCGCGCGGGCACGCGATCGAAGTCCGCATTTACGCAGAAGATCCATCGCAAGGTTTCATGCCGACGCCCGGTAAGGTCGAGCGACTTCGCTGGCCGACCGGCGCCGGAATTCGCGTCGAAAGCGGAATCGAGGAGGGCCAGATCGTCGGCACAAGCTTCGATTCGATGCTCGCGAAGGTCATCGTTTGGGCGCCGACCCGCGAACAGGCCGTCGCCCGCATGCGCTTCGCGCTCGACGAGACGGTGATCCTCGGAATGGGTACGAATCAAAGTTACCTCCGGACGCTCGTCGCGGATCCGAACGTGATCGCCGGCAAAATGCATACGGGTTACCTCGGCTCGGCCTACGCGAGCTTCGCGCCGGTTCCGGCCCCGGAATCTTTCGCAATGGTCGCGGCCGCGCGCGCGCGCGGGCTGGGTAAACCGTATGCGGCCGGGAACGCGATCGCCGGCATGTCGACGTATCCGTCACCGTGGACTTCGGGCGGTGCGCGATGAGCGGCGAAACGTTCCGGGTAAACGGAAAGAAACTGGAGGTTCCGGCGCCGGCGGAAGGTTGGACTTTCGAAACGCGTCCGGGCGGCTGGACGGTCGCCACGCGCGCTCGTCCCGACGGAAGCGCCGAGCGGAAACGGGTTTTTATCCACGAATCGAAGGGGCGCCTTTCGTTTTCGATCGACGGAATGCTTTATCACGGCGGTCTCGACGTGAAATCGCGCGCGAGCGGGACCGCGGGCGGTAGCGATCAGGACTTGATCGCCCAATTTCCGGGAAAAGTTCGGAAAATTCTGGTCGCGGAAGGCGAGCAAGTAGCGGAGGGAACTCCGCTCGTCCTTCTCGAAGCGATGAAGATGGAATTCTCGGTGAAGGCGCCTTTCGCGGGAAAAATCGAAAAAATCCTCGTCCGCGAGGGCCAGCAGCTTGTCCCGGGCGACCGTTTCCTCGATCTCCGGACGGCGGCGAAGAAGGCGTAACATGGCGAAATTCCGCTATCCGAAACGAGTCGAGATTTTCGAGGTCGGCGTCCGCGACGGACTTCAGAACGAGGCGCGCTCCGTGCGACTCGACGACAAGGTCCGGCTTTCGCAAGGCCTCGTCGATGCGGGCGTGAGACGGCTCGAACTCGGCGCGTTCGTTCGCCCCGACCTCGTCCCGCAGATGGCGGATACGGATCGGGTCTACGCCGCGATTCGCGACGGCGGGCTCCGTCTCGGTAAAGCGAAGGCCTTCGCCCTCGTGCCGAACCTCAAGGGGATGGAGCGGGCGATCGCGGCGGGCGCGAAGGGCATCGCGGTCTTCACCGCGGCGACCGAAAGTTTCGCGAAACAGAATATCGGCATGTCGATCGACGAATCCTTCGCGGTCTTCGCGGAAGTGGTCGCCGAAGCGAAGCGCGCGAAGATCGAAGTGCGAGGGTACGTATCGACCGCGTTCGGTTGCCCGTTCGAAGGGAAAGTGGCGCCGAAGAAGGCGATCCGGATCATTGAACGACTCGCTCGCCTCGGGATTCCCGAGGTTTCGGTCGGCGACACGATCGGGGTGGCGACACCGAAAGGTGTGAACGAGGTCCTCGGGGCGCTCGTGAAAGGGATCGGCCGTAAAACGCGGCTCGCGGGTCATTTCCACGATACGCGCGGTACGGCGCTCGCGAACGCACTCGCCGCGATCGAGCTCGGGGTGGAGATCCTCGACGCCTCGGCGGGCGGCCTCGGCGGCTGCCCTTTCGCGCCCGGGGCGACGGGAAATCTCGCGACCGAAGACCTCGTCTACATGCTTGAGGGGATGGGCATTCGTACGGGAATCGATCTCGAACGGCTCGCGGCGACGAGCCTCTCGTTCTGCCGGACCCTCGGACGCCCCATCTCGAGCCGTTATCTCCAGGCGTACGCTTCGAGGGTCGAATCGTGAGCCGCGTCCTCGAGGTAACGGTCTTCTATTTCCGCCTCTTTCTGATGCTCATCTGGCTCGTGCTGGCTTCGGCGATCTCTATTCCATTCGCCCTTTTCCGATGGAAAGACGCCGAAAATAATTTTCGCTTTGGAATCGTCTACGGACGCGTCGCCCGCGCGATCATGGGCATCCGGATCCACGTCGAGGGCGGGGAAAATCTGGACGTTCGTCCCGCGACGTTCGTCGTGAACCACCAGAGCGGCCTCGACCTCGCCACCTTGAGCGGCGTTTACCCGAAGGGTGCGGTCATCATCGCGAAGAAGGAAGTTCGGAGGATCCCGGCGTTCGGGTTTATGCTCGAAGCGTTCGGAAACGTTTTCATCGATCGCCAGGATCGCCAAAACGCGCTCTCCGGCCTGAATCAGGCGGTCGCCGAAATGAAGCGGAAAAATCTTTCGGCCTGGATCTTTCCGGAAGGTACGCGGAATCCCTCCGGCGAGGGCCTCCTACCGTTCAAGAAGGGCGCTTTCTACATGGCGATCCAGTCGGCGACGCCGAGCGTGCCGATCGTTTGCTCGAAGCTCGAGCGTCTGGTGAACTTCGAGCATCGTCACGCGCGTTCCGGAAACATGGTCGTTCGCGTTCTTTCGCCGATTTCGACGGCCGGTCTCGGAATCACGGACGTCGAAAATCTCCTCCAAACCACGCGCAATCAGATGCTCGCCGCGCTCGTCGAAGTGAGCGCGAAGGCCGAGGCACTCGACCGGCGGGAATCGGCATGAGCGGCACCCGGAAGGAAATGTTTCGCGTCGTCTCGGCCGTGCTCGCCGCCGGAGCGCTCTCCGGAGGATGTTCTACTTCGCGGGTGGTGCTCGCCGATCGAGATTTCGTCTCCCACCCGACGCTCGACTTCGAGAACGTCCGGTTCCGACGGCCGGAGACGCCGCTCTACGACGTCGAATCCGCGTCGAACGGGGCCGCCCCGTCGCCCGAATCGACGAAGGCGCTCGGAAATCTCGATTGCGAGCGTTCTGAGGATTTCTTCGCGAAACTGAATCTTTCCGCGATCCGAACCTGCCTCTCCGAGACGCCCATGCGCGGAACGACCGCCGAATCGAAAAGCTTCGAGATCGAGTGGGGGTTGGCGAAGAGCGGACAACCTTCGCTCGAACTTCGGAATCCCGACGACGCACCCGAATGCTTGCGGACCGCGCTCTCCGTAATTCCCTTTCCCCGTGAGCTCGTTTACGTCGTCGCCGGCGAAAGTCCGACACGGGGGGAGTGTTTCACCTCCCGCCTCGCCCTCGATCCGGGCGAGGTCCTCGGCTGGGAGTTACCCCGGGCGCGGATCCGCCTCCGGGTCAGATTTCCCCTCCGCGAACCTCCACGGTCGGACCGGGAGGTCGAGCGCATGCTTCGGGCCTGGGCCCTATCCATCTATCGGGGCGGATCGCGCGAAAACGGCGCTTTTCATGGCCGATTTCTCCCCGTTCGGTATTGCCAGAAATGTCTAGGAGTCCCGGAAAGCGGGGAGCGCGGCGCGGCAACCATCCCACCGCCGGTTTCGCTTTGGCCTTCCCGAGTCGGAGGTGAATCGGTAAGGTGGTCATCCGATTCGAATCTTTGAAGGAGCTTTGGTTATGTCGACTTGGGTTATCGTGAGTTGGGTTTTCGTTTCCATTCTGACCGGCGTGAACATCTTCGTTTTCTTGAAGTTGAAGGGCGCGTCCGAGCAAATGTTGAAGATGGCTTTCCCGAACGCGAAGAACATGAACGAGGCGCTCGGTCAGATGCAAAAGATGATGGGCGGCATGGGTGGAAAGATGCCGAACATGGGCGGAAAGAATCCGAATCGGGACGCCCAGCTTCAGCAAGCGATGGCGATGCTGAAGAACATGAAGAAATAATTCTCCTTATTCGATCGCCCCGCGGATGGGGTGTCCGATTTGACCCAGTTTCCTTCGCGAAATGCGGTGGTAAACTGAAAGGGCTGGGTCATAGGGGGTCCGTATGTTCAATCCGTCCCGAAGGAATCCGAGTGCTCGCGCGCTCGTCATGCTCGGAGTGCTGGCGTCCGTCGCCGGCCTGAGTTCGTGCCTAGAAAACACGGGCATCGCCGCGAAAGCGGGATACACGTTGTCGAAGAGCCAGGCGAACTGCGCGCTTCCCGATGCGGCCTCGGTGAAGAATATCGGCCAACGGCTCGCCGCGAGCGCGGTCGTCGTCGGCGTCGATTTCTGTGCGAAACCGGACGGATACGAATGCTACGTTCGTAAGTTCAGCCCGACCACGATCGCGGGCCAGTCGGTCGTCGAAGAGTGTCCGCACGTCGCCGAGCTCGGCGGAGACATTTGCTATAATTTGAAGAGCGTCGGTTTCAATACCCGGGCCGCCGCGCGCGCGCCCGGCGTTTCGGCTTCCGCCTCGCAGCCGGGCGGCGATTTCAACCGCTCGGAATACGTTTGTCATCAACACGACCTCAAAGACGGCGAAAATTACCTCGCTGTCGGCGAAGGGGATACGCTGAGGGACGCGCTCGCGAACGCATACGCGAAATGCGCGGGAGTCGCGCCTCGCCTGGCGGCGGGAAAGTAAGGCGGGAATACCATGAAAATATTCAATCTTTTCGTCCTCGTCGCCTTGGCCGTAGTGCCAGAAACGAGTTTCGGTCACGCCCGCCTTCGCCTTGACGGAACCGTCCCGCCCCGGAACACGAGCACTGGCCTCAAGACCGGTCCGTGCGGCGGGCTTCCGCGCACGAACACGCCGACGATCCTGACCGTCGGGCAGCCGCTCACCGTTCAGTGGGAACAAGTGATAAACCATCCCGGTTATTACCGGATCGCCTTCTCGCCCGCCGCGGATACTGGCTTCGACCAGAACGTTCTCGTACCGATGGTCCAGAACGTGATCGGCCAACAGTTTTTCGAAACGACGATCACCGTTCCGAATACACCGTGTACGGACTGCACGCTCCAGCTCGAGATGTACATGACCGAGGTGAATCCGCCTTCGATCTATTACTCCTGCGGCGACGTCGAGATCCGCGCGGTCGGGGCCGTGCCGTCACCGGTTCCGGTGGCGACTCCGAACTGCGCGAAATAGACTTTCCGGTTTAGTGCCGTCGCCGACGATCGACCGGCCTGCGCGCCGGACGAGTTTTCCGGTAGCGCGCGAGAAGCTCTTGAAAAAGGAAACGAAGATGTTCGCCGATCGCGGCGTCTTCCCCGAGCGCGTCCAAGACCTCCGCCGTCGTCTCGATGGTCGAGAGGCATTCACGGCGCGGCTCCTTTCGGAGCTCGCCGTAGAGCGATTTCGAGCGCGGCACGAGGATCAGGCGCCGGCACTTGAGGAGCCAAGAGTTCCGCCACCAGAGCGTTTTCGCCTGACTCCACGTACCGTCGAGGAGAATGATCCCTTCGAGCCCCTTCAGAACCGCGGCGGATTCCGAGTCCGGTAGAAGTTCGCCGTCTTTCTTGACGGGGTAAAGCCCGGGCTTGAGGAATCCGCCGGGACGTTCGGCGAGACCCTTTACGCCGGAGCCGAGGTAGAGCACCCCCCATTTCGCCGGCACCACGTCCTCGCGGCCGAGCGCCTTCTTTAGATTCGAAACGGACAAACCGATTTTCAATGTCGAGTTTTCGAGCGCACGATGGGCGAGGCGAGCCGAACCGAGTTCATGATCCGGCTCTTGGGGGTGTTGGAAAAATAGCACGGAATGGCGATTCGCCCTCGGCGTCACTATCGCGCAGACGCAGAGTCCTTCGGGTTTTCCGCAATCGCCGCATATCATGGATGGTTCGCCTTAGGCTCGAGTTTACGGGCGGAATCCGGAATCGAACGCTCGATGCCGGATTCGAACCATTTTTCGGCGACGCGGTTCCCTCGTTCGTCGTACTGGATCCAGAGGCCGTCCTTCTTTCCGGATAGGAAAGCGCCCTCGAGCGCGATTTTACCGCTCGGATAATATTGGCGGAACTGACCCTGATTGATGAGATCGCCATTCGGCGCTTTCGACTGGTAACACTGCATGTTTCCCACGATCGGCGGGTACCAGGTCGTGTCGCCCGCGCTCGAGCAGGGGCGGGTACGGTTCAGGGCGCAAGCCGCGAAGCCGAGGAAAAATAACGAGAAGAGGACACGGCGATCCATGGTCCGAGTTTAGCCGAAGCGGGTGGAAAAGGGCAGGCCTTTAAGGTAGCGATGGGGAATGACGCCCACGAAGCCGGTCCTATTCGCGACCCTAATCTTTTCCGCGCTCCAATCCGCGTGCGCTTCGGAACGGATTTTCGACATCCAAGCTCGGAAGTATATCAGCCGCGCAGCTCTTCTCGAGCGGATCGCGAAAGTCGACGAAGTCGTCGTCGGCGAGAAACACGATACCGCTTCGATCCAGAACGTGGAGGCGCGGTTGTTCGCTGATTTCGTGAAAGGTCGCCGATCGCGGGTCACCTTCGCCTGGGAATTCTGGAACTGGAGCGAACGCGCGGTCCTCGAGACGAATTTCGCGAAATTTCGGACGGGTGAAATCACGGGCGAAGCGTTTCTGCGCGCCGTCTTCGGCGACAAGAATCCGGAACCGACCTACCTTCCGCTCATGCTCGCCGTGAAGGATTCGGGCGCGGACGTCCTGGCGACGAACCTCACCCGCGCGGAGAAAACCCCGGTCGTCCTGCGCGGCCTCGGTGCGCTCGATCCCACACTCCTCCCACCCGGGTTCGAGCTCGGCGGCGCCGATTACTACGATCGTTTCGTCACCGAAATGGGCGGACACGGAAAGCCCGACGAGATCCGGAATTATTTCGCCGCCCAGTCTCTCGTCGACGACGTCGCCGCCTTTCACTTCATCACGAGTCGCACGACGCCATCGGCGTTCCTCGTGATCGGGAATTTCCACACGCGTTACTTCGACGGAGCCTGGAAGCGAATCGCCGCCCGCGGCGCCGCACGTCCGCGCCTCCTCGTCGAGATCGCCGATCCGGAAGACGAAACGAACTGGGAAGCCGTTCTCCACCACGCGAAATACGGCGCGCTCGCCGACTTCATTCTGTTCACCCGCTAAACGAGTTGCGACGGCGCCGAAGGAGCGGCGGGTATCGTGAATTAAGAGTCGGTTCCGAGGAGCGCCCGCTGGATCGCGAAGAGCGTCGCTTGCGAACGCTTTACGTCGGCCGGCGCGACGAAAATGGTATCGTCGCCGGCGATGGTCCCGAGAATTTCGCCGCTCAAGCTCGAGTCGATGTGGCGGGCGACGAGCGAGGCCGAACCGGGTGAGGTATGGATGACGATCATGACTCCGTTCGAAGTGACGTCCGTCACGAGCTCCTTCATCGAGTTCGCGACCGGCGCCGGGATCGGCGCCCCGACGAGTTCTTCGCCGAGTCGATAGACCGTGCGTCCCTCGGCGTCGAGCGTCTTGATGGCGCCGATTCGCTTGAGATCGCGGGAAACCGTCGACTGGGTCACCGTGCACTTTCGCCGCTCGAGCTCGTCCCGGATCTCGTCCTGGGTGGAAGCACTCCCTTCGAAGAGGATTTCTTTCAGGATTTGGAGACGGTCCATCGGGAAATCCTCAGCGGTTAATGGGTGATCAACCCGAGCAAAAGCGCCTTCTGCGCGTGCATACGGTTCTCGGCCTGACGGTAGATCACTGAATTCGGGTGATCGGCCATCGCTTCGGTGATTTCCTTGCCTCGGACCATCGGCATACAATGCATGACGATCGTGTTCGGCTTCGCGGCGCCGAAGAGGTTTTCATTCACCTGGTAGTCTTTGAAAGTCTTCTCGCGTTCGAGCTCTTCGTCTTCCTGGCCCATCGAGGCCCAGACGTCGGTATAGATCGCATCCGCCCCCTCGACGGCCGATTTCGGATTCGCGAACGCCGTGATCGACCCGCCACCGTCCTTCGCGCGCGCCTTCGCTTTTTTCACGATGAATGCGTTCGGCTCGAATCCCTTCGGGCACGCGTAAGTGACGTGCACCCCGAGGTACGGCATGAGGAGGAGGATCGAATTGAGCATGTTGTTGCCGTCGCCGACGTAGGCGAGCTTCAGTCCCGCGAGCTTGCCGAACGACTGCTGAAGCGTTTGGAGATCGGCCAGGACCTGGCAGGGGTG
>JAYVXM010000617.1:0-3111 GCA_043785205.1 Bdellovibrionales bacterium | reverse complement strand
TCCCGGCCGACCGGCGAGTGGGCGGTAACCGAGAACCGGTGCCAGAAGGCCGACTGAATACATCCGGCCTCGAAGAGCTGGCGCACCCGCTCGAGCGCGTCGAGCGTTTCCGCCACCGTCTGAGTCGGAAAGCCGTACATGAGGTACGCGTGAACGAGTACGCCGGAATTCGTAAAGGCCTTCGTCACCCGAGCGACCTGCTCGACGGTCACCCCTTTATTCATCTTTTTGAGGAGACGATCGCTCGCGACTTCAAGCCCGCCGCTGACGGCGACGCACCCCGATTCGGCGAGGAGCTCGCAAAGCTCCGGCGTGAACGTCTTCTCGAATCGGATATTTCCCCACCACGTGACCTGGACGTTCCGCGCGATCAATCGCTCCGCCATCGCGCGCAGAATCGCCGGCGGCGCCGCCTCGTCGACGAAATGGAATCCGCTCTGCCCCGTCTCCCGCACAAGCGCAACCATCCGATCCACGATCAAATCCGCCGGATTCGCGTCATACCGAGAAATATAATCGAGCGAGACGTCGCAAAAGCTGCACTTTTTCCAATAACATCCATGAGCCAGCGTGAGCTTATTCCACCGCCCATCGCTCCAAATCCGGTGCATCGGATTCGGAAGCTCGAAGATCGAAAGATAGCGATCGAGCGGGAGCCCCTCGTAAGTCGGACAGCCCGCGTCCCGCTGCGGAATATCGTGTTCACGAGGATCGGAAAAGAACCCGACCCGCGCCGAAGCCCCCTCCCCGACCCGAAGAAAGGTCCGCAGCAGGTTCTCGGCCTCTCGCCTCCCCGCGAAATAATCGAGTAGGCAGAGGATCGGCCGCTCGCCATCATCGAGCGTAACGGCGTCGAACCAATCGAAAACGCGCGTTTCCGCGAGTTCGCGGAGCTCCGTATTGGGGTACCCACCCCCGAGCACGCAACGAATCGGCGCGCCCGCCGCGCACGCGAGCCGCCGCATCTCCCCCGCCATCCGAAACGCCCCGTAAACATTCCCCGGAAACGGAGCCGTGAACGCCACGAAGTCCGGCGCATGTTCCCGATAGAGATCCGCCGTCACTTCCCGCAGAATCTCGTCGACTAGGGTCCCCTCCGACGAAAGCTCCGCATGAAGCGCATCGAACGTCGACTGGCTAGCCGCTAGCTTCTCCCCGTACCGCGAAAGGAGAAATTTCGAATCAACCCCTTCCCGCACGACTGCCGCCAAATCGTCGAGGTAGAGCGAAGCTAAGTACTTCGCCTGGTCCTGCACGCCAAGCGCCCCGAACGCCCACGTCAGCTGCTCCTCGTCCGAACCCTCACCCCCGAATTGCGAAAGCGCGCGAAAGTGGGTCCCTTCCGGTAAAAATCGTCGCGAGGCGATCCGCATCCCCATCGACGGATCCTTCCCCTGCAGAAACCGAATTACGGCGTCGATCGTTCGCGCGTAATGATCGTATTGCGCTAAAAACTGAGCGCCGCTCTCGGAGTACCGACCCGCCGAATCCGCGATCGCCCCCCGAATCCGCGCGAGCCCCGCCGAAGAAAAAAGCCGCAAAAAAAGTTCAAGCGCCGGATCCGCCTGGGCCGCCTCGATCCCCCGCGAACGCAAAAACCCCTTCAAATAGGCCGTCGCGGGATACGGCGTATTCAATTGGGTCATCGGAGGCGTAAGGAGAAGAATCTTCATGCGCCGGAAAGGGATACCATCGTCACCCGCCAATACCAGCAAAATAACCATGCGGCGCGTCGCGAGCTTGACCGCCGCCGTGCCCCCACCTAAGATCTGAACATTCTTATGGTTTCTCGAACTCCCACTCCTCCGGACTCCCCCTTCAAATCCCGACCCGACGCTGTCCCGACCTTCAAAAAGGTGACCAAAGACTTCGTCCTGATCTTACGGGTCGCCAAAGAGTTTGCTCACGGCTTCCTCTTCTTCAGCCGAGTTTATCCGATGGTCAGCATCTTCGGCTCCGCCCGCATTCCCGCGAGCCACGCCGGCTACGAAGCAACCCGCGAGCTCGCGGCGCGGCTCGGCCGCGCCGGCTTTGCTATCCTCACCGGCGGCGGCCCGAGTTTCATGGAAGCCGCGAATCGCGGCGCCCGCGACGCCGCGGCTCGCTCCCTGGCGTGCAACATCCGCCTTCCCCACGAACAAGCCTCGAATCCCTACGTCGATCGCGTCGTCACCATGCGCTTCTTTTTTTCGCGCAAGTACATGCTCATTTCCTATTCCGTCGCCTTCATCTACCTCCCCGGCGGCTTCGGCACGCTCGACGAACTCTTCGAAGTGCTCACCCTCATGCAAACCGGAAAAATCCCGCGCCGCCCCGTCTTTCTCGTCGGTAAAGAATACTGGCAAGGCCTCGAAACCTGGCTTCGCTGCGAAGTCCTCGGCGTCGGCGCCATCGGTCCCGAATCCCTCCCGCTCCTTCGCGTCACCGACGACCTCGACGAAATCGTCGAAACGCTAATGCGGACGAAAGAACAGCTGGATCACGGCCGAAAATGAGTTGGATATGAGCCGAACCCAGCCATAGAGCACCGCTTCAAAACCGCCCCGACGCCACCGATTTTCGACCGACACCGCTGAAATTCCACTGGATTAGATGACGAGCCGATGCCATCCTTTTGGCACACTTCGCAGTACGAACCCAAAAGGAACGACGACCATGAAGACGACGATGAATCCGCATTCTCCAATGACGTTCGCGCTGACCGCGACCCTCGCGCTCGGACTGATCGGACTCGTAGGATGCACGAAAAAAGAAGAAGCCGCCCCGACGGGCTCGACGACCACTACGAGTGCGAATACCGCGCCGGCGGGCGATCTGAAAATCGACGACGTGAAAGTCGGAACCGGCGCCGAGGCCGTCGCCGGCAAGAAAGTTACCGTCCACTACACGGGCACCCTCACTGACGGGAAGAAGTTCGATTCCTCCGTCGACCGCAAGCAACCGTTCACCTTCAACCTCGGCGCCGGCCAAGTCATCCAGGGCTGGGACAAAGGCGTCGCCGGCATGAAGGTCGGCGGCAAACGCAAACTCACGATTCCGCCGAACCTCGGCTACGGCGAACGCGGCGCGGGCAACGTTATTCCGCCGAACGCCACGCTGATCTTCGACGTC
>JAYVXM010000616.1:0-10090 GCA_043785205.1 Bdellovibrionales bacterium | reverse complement strand
ATCGAGGCATGCGCTCGAAATCGATCACATTCTCCCTTTCGCCTGCGGCGGCGAAACCACCGCGGAAAACCTGCGGCTCCTCTGCCGGTCCTGTAATCGGGCGATGGCGAAAAAGACTTTCGGTTCGCGCACGGGGTAGGAAAGTCGAAACCAGGAAAGGAATTTTCCACGCTGGCGGAACACCGACCTCAGAACAGACTCAGAAACAGACTCAGAAACAGACTCGGAAACAGACTCGGAAACAGACTCAGAAACAGACTCCGACTCAACGACCTCCGCCGCCCGCCCACTCCGCCTTCCCGAGTCCGTACCCTATCGCCCAGTACGCTTCCGCCCCGACCGGCTCCCTTCGCACCCGCTCATCCACGACCGCGCCCAACTTCTCGACCGCCCTTCGCGACCGGAAATTTCGTTCGCCCACGTAAAACCGCACCCTCTCGACGAACCGAAACGCATGCTCGATCATCAACCGCTTCATCTCGGTATTGTGGCCCCTTCCCCAACACTCCCGCGCGAGAAACGTATACCCAATCTCGATCTGCCGCTCCGCCGGCAAGTACCCGGTAAACCGCGACCCCCCGACCACCGCGCCCGACCCAAGGTCGATCGCGATGAACGCTCCCCGCGATTCCATCGCCCCCGCGAAAAAACGCTCGAAAACCTCGCGTCGATAGCGCTCACGGTCCGGATGCTGCTCCCATATAAGAGGATCGGACGCGGCGGCATAAAGCGCTTCGAAATTACCCGCGACCAACGGACGAAGCTTCAAGAGCGAACCGCAGAGCGTCGGTTGCCAGTCCGGGGTCATCATTCAAAAGAACATTCTGAAAAAATGATTCAAAACTCCGCCACTCCGTCTTAAAAAAGATAGCCGACTTCGATCAGCAATCCTCGATGCCGCGGATCCGGCAACCCGTCCGCGATCCGCGTAAGCCCAAGGTGATAGCGAAGCTGAACGGAAATCCCGTTCCCGGTATTCGTCGGAAAAATCACGCCGCCGCCGAGCTCGACTCCCAGGTGGAACGTCTTCACTTGATGATCATCGTAAATCACGCAATCGCCACCATTCACCGAGCAGCCGGTCGATAGTTTCATCCCCCAAACGGGACCACCGATAAAAAAGGGCGTGACGGAAGCGCCTTGAAAGCGCGCCTGGAACATCAGCGGAAACTCGAGGTAAGTGATCTTCAGGTCCACTTCCGTCATTCCGACATCGAATCCGAACCCCCGCTGCGCAAGCTGAACGCCCGGCACGAACGAAAGATCCGGCGCGAAATCGGAAGTATAGGTCCCGCCGAAGACGTAACCGAGCATCGAACTCGTCGAAATCGAAGAATCCATCGAAACGTCACCGAAATTCAAACCGGCGTGAACGCCGAGCCCCACCGGTAATCCCCGATTTTCGGGGGGAGTCGCGGCGAACGCCGAAATCGAGACGAGTAGACCGAGAAAAGCGACGAAGCGACCGTGGATTTTCATGCGACCCAATTCATCACGCCTCTCGATTTGCCGCCACTCCGAAAGGTGTAAACGCGAAAACTATCCGACGACCGAAACGTCGCTCAACAAAACGAATTCCGGCCCGTAATACCCGCTCGCATTTCCGTAGTCGAACTCGCTCCGCTTCACGCGATTCTTCGAAAACCGCGCGTTCTTGAAGTTCTCCGAAATCGATCCGGAAAGCGATCCGCCCTTGATGATCGAAACCGTCCCGTTCGTATGGTCGTACAGACGCGCGAGCCGAATTTCGGAGCTAAAGGTGCCAGACGTCGCCTGGATGAAGAGTCCGGAGAACTGGAGAATCTCGAGGACTTTCGGCGCCGCCTGGACGAGCTGGGTATGATCGAGCGCGCCTCCGTCGAGAACGATGTTTCCGCGGTAGGTTCCGGGCTTCTTTTTCAGGTACTGGCCGTATTGGACATCGATCGCGGTCGTGACGACCTTGTTCTTGTCGACGAGGATGAGCGGCCGCTGAATGAGACCGTGGTCACCGATGCCGGTCGTGACAGCTCCGAACTCGAGCGAAGGGTCGAGAGTGAGGGTGATGAGGTCGCCGGAAGCCCCCGGGATGAAATCGTCGCCCGGCTTCTTGTGGGGAAGGTCGAGGTATTCGCATTTCGCGGAGAGGAGGCCGGTCGCCGAGTTGAAGAGTTTCGCCAGGACGTCGGCGTCGAGGATAACGGAGAATTTCCCGGTCATCGGTTTCTTCGTGTCGAGCGAGATCGCCGCACGTTCGCTTGCCTCGGTGAAGAGCTTCGTCACCGAGATGTCCTTCGGGCTGATCGTCCACGCGGTGTGCAGATATTCGTCGCTCCGGCCGCCCTTGGCGAACGAGTAGGCGGCTTCGACGTACATCCGACTCTGCTTCGAACGATTCACGAGCCCGTTCGAAAGGTGAAGCTCGCGATCGTGCACGCTCATAAAAAGTTCGGACGAATTAAAGATGGTCTTTCGCGGAGTCGCCACCGCGGCCGTGATCTGGCGCGTGACTTCCTCGAGCGAACCCTGGAGGTCCTCCGCCATCTTCGGATCGCAGGATTTCACGTCGGGAATATCCTTCGGAAAATCCTTCGGCAGATCCCAGGCTTCGTGGTCGGTTTCCTTCGCCGCCGCGATCGCGGAGTCGAGCTGGATCGCGATCCCTTTTTCCTTCACGATCTTTTTCGCGATCTCGCCTTGGCGTCCCGGTTTCCCGATGCCGACGAAGAGCCGGACTTCGACGGCTTGGGAATGGACTTCGCGGTCCTGATCGATCGCGAGCTTCCCATGATCCATGAGGAAATAGCGTTCGCGGCGGTGGAGATCTTCCTGGGTGACTACCCACCCTTTGATTTCCTTGCGCGCGCGCAATTCGGTTTTCAGCTGATCCAGGGTCCAATTCGTCGAACTCATAAAGGGTCTTTCGGCCGGGAGGCGTTAACCGAGAATTTGATCTTTTAGAAGCATGTGCGGACCGCCGCAACCGGCGTACACGATTTCCTTGTGGTATTTGCCGCATCCGCCGCAGTCGTTGAACGGATGTTTCACGGAATCCGGGGCGGCCTGATCCGCTTCGATCTTCGATTTCGCGAGGATCGAATTGAGGACGTCGGGGACGTAACCGGTGATTTGAATATCGCCGCCGGCCGGCCCTTTGAAGACCTTGCCGGTATATTTTCCGTTTTTCACTTCCTTCAGGTACTGGACGCCGACCTGGATTCCCATGCCTTTCGGATCTTCCATGCCGCCCGCGGCGTTCATGGCGACGAAGCCATAATCGATCATCGCGAGCAACTCGCTAAACGTCTTATCGCCGGCGCTGAAATAAGTATTCGTTTGGCGCGTATAGACACCGTTCTGCCAGCTCTCGCGCTTTCCGTTCGAAGACCGTGGGATTCCAAGCCGAAGCGCGGAAGTGAGGTTCGTCATGGGGGGCTTCAGGACGCCGCGATCGAGAATGACCTGTTCCTGGGCGAGCCACCCTTCTTCGTCGAAGAAGTAGGAGCCCCAGGCCGCGGAATTTTCGGTCGCGTTCTTATACACGGCCGGGCTGTTCAAGATCGTCGCGAGTTCGTTCCCGACCTTGGTCCCCGCTTGATGAAGATCCCAGGCCTTCGAGCGTCCGCGCGCGCAGGTATCGGCTTCCTGAGAGTGACCGAACGCCTCATGGGCGAGCACACCCGAAAGCGTCGGCCCGAGGAGAAGGGTGTACTTGCCGGGTTTGAGCCGCTCAGCCTCTTTCAGGTGGCGAAGGTCTTCGAGCATCTCGAGGATCTTCGCATCCTTCACTTCGGAGGCTTCCGCTCCACCGAGGCCGCCGAACCGCGCGGCCGAACGATCCGATCCGCTCATCATCATGAGCGTGAGCGAAATCCGGTAGAGGGTTTGGGAAAGATTCGATTCGCGGTCGATGAAGATTGACTCTTCGATCGCCAAGCCCTCGCGAGCGGCGATGAAAGTGAGGTCCTTTTCGGTCAGCGAAGCCTTTGGCGCGAGACGTTTCACGTGGGTGACGATTTCCTTTAGCCGCGTTAGACGGGCTTCCGTTGAAATCGCCGTTGGATCCTTCCCGAACCCGATCCCGAAGTGGACCGGCGTCTTCGCCGTCGCGCCCGCGGGGATTTGGTTCAGCAGCTCCGGATCGAGCGTCGTCGCGAGCCGTTCCTTCCAGGTCGGCGCCCGATAGATTCGCTTTTCGCCGGCCGGCGTGGATTTTTTCACCCGTGCGACGAGATCTTTCGCCTCCCGGAGGAGCTCCGCCGGTTCCGTCTGGTCCGTCGCCTGTTCGAAGAGGGTAAACCCGTCGTAAATCCGGAGAACCGCGCCCGACGAAACGGAATCGGAAAGCTGGGTTTGCTTCAAGTTCGCGAGAAAAGTCTGATTCGACTTTCGCTCGAAGAAAATCGACGCGTACCAATCGGGATTCGCCTCGAGCGTGCCGAGAACATCCAAAAGTTTAGGACGAAACGTTTCGAGGTCGGAACTGAGCTTGGCGCGATTGGTCTTTTCGGAATTCATGTTCGACATGGTAGCTTCAGGCCTAAGATGAAATCAATGTTCCAAATCTTTCTTTCGCGCCGAATGTTTGTGATGCTTTTACTCGGGTTTTCGGCCGGAATTCCCTTCGCGTTAACCGCCGGGACGCTCCAGGCGTGGTTGACGACCTCGAACATCGATATCAAGACGATCGGTCTCTTCGCCCTGGTCGGAATTCCTTATAATTGGAAGTTCATTTGGGCTCCGATCATGGATCGTTTTTTTCCGAAGTTCCTCGGTCGGCGACGGGGCTGGATGCTGGTGACGCAGCTTGGACTGGCGGCGACGATCGCTGGCATGGCTTTGACGAACCCGGCGGCAAATATTCAAACGGTCGCGATCATGGCGGTCCTCGTCGCTTTTTTTTCATCCTCCCAGGACATCGTGATCGATGCCTACCGGACCGAGGCGCTTGATCTCTCCGAATACGGGGCCGGGTCCTCGACCTATATGATGGGTTATCGAATCGCGATGCTCGTCTCGGGAGCGCTGGCGCTTATTCTATCGGATCATTACTCTTGGAAGACTGTCTACCTCTTCATGGCAGCCACGATCGCGGTGGGAGTCATCGGAACCCTCATGGGTCCCGAGCCGGAAACGCCGAGTCCTCCAAAGACGCTCCGCGCCGCGGTCATCGAACCTTTAAAGGAGTTTTTCAATCGCCGGGGTGCTTGGGAAATCGTTATCTTTGTTCTGCTGTATAAGCTCGATACTTCGGTGGCCACTGCACTCATGACGAAGTTCTTTATAGACCTCGGCTTTACAAAAACCGATATCGGCGCGGTGACAAAGATCTTCGGATTAGTGGCGACGATCGTGGGAACTTTAATCGGTGGCGCGATGATCCCGAAACTTGGGATGAAACGCTCGCTCGTGATTTTCGGTATTCTCCAGGCGTCGACGACGCTCCTCTTCTACATGATGGCCCACATCGGCCCGAGCTACGCGGGCCTCGTCGCGACGATCGGGGGAGAAAATCTCGCCGCCGGGATGGGCACCGCCGCCTATGCGACTTTCCTGATGTCCCAATGCAATCAAAAATTCACCGCGACCCAGTACGCGCTCCTGACTTCGCTCATGGCCGTTCCGACGAAAATTCTCTCCGCGCCGGCGGGATATCTCCAGGCGGCGGTCGGGTGGGATCAGTATTTCGTGATCGCGACCCTGACCGGAATTCCCGGGCTCCTCATGCTCATTCGCTTTAATCACTGGAACCGCGCGCCCGATCCGGAAGATTTTTCCGGATCGGCGTCCTCGTTCCGTGAGTGATTACTGGCAGGAGACGTTCGCGTCGCCGCCTTCGATGTTCCGCGCGTGCGCCGAGTGATCGCGGTAGACGACTGAGCACTGATTATCGCCCTTACGGCCTTCGATATACATCGGGATGAGGACGCTGACTTCGGTCCGATTCGGGCTCAGGTGGGTCGCGGTGCCCTTACTCGCGTAGCATTCGGTCATCCGGACGGCGCCGTCGGCGCTCATGTTCGTGAGGGCGCGGTCTTCGGCTTGGCAGACGAGGCGAATTTCGCCGGGAGTCGCGGGCCGGGAGGCGAACGCGGAGGTGCTCGAGATGAGGGCGGCGAGGATCATTAACTTTTTCATTTTCAATCTCCGGATGGGGGGTGGGGATAGTGGATGGCGGATACATAACGCGCCGTGTCATTCTTGTAAAGAAGAAGGATCCTGGTTCCGTCCCTTCCGAATTTAAACCTATGAGTTTCAAGGACTTAAATATCGCTAAAAACGGGGATGCCGAAGCTCGGATTGACTTCCTGAGCGGTCTCGGTTCGAATCGGAACCCTATGAAAAACATCGCTTTGCTCGCCTCGGTTTCGCTCCTGAGTCTCGTCGCCTCCGCGGAAGACTCCACAAAAATTACCCAGAAAATTTCGAACGAAGACGGAAAGGATTCCTCCGTCCTGATTCAAACGACGAAGGGCGCGAAAGTCCTTCCTGACTACGAGATCACCTCCGGCGACGAAGAGATCGCGGGCGATCCGACGGCCGGCCAGAAGGACGCGTACAAGAGCTGGAAAGACGCCTGCTCCGAATGGAAGAAGGAATTGAAGGAGAACAATAAGGACGGCCAAGTCCTGCTCGCAAGCTGCGGCACCGCGAAGTTCTCGAAGGACGATTCAGCGGGCGTCGGTTCCGGCGTTTACGTTTATCGCTCCGAAGGAAAATATAAGATCCGCGTTCGCATTAAAGACAAATAGTCGCGTGAGCGATCGCACCGTCCCCGAATGGGTCCGGCATATTCAACTCGAGTGGGCGCTCGCGCCCGCGCAGATCGCCGCGATCTTAAGGATCGACGGCGCGCGCTTGGAGACCCTGCTTTCGGCGAAGGACGGTTCGTTTGCGGGGACGCTTCCGCCCGGCCTCGAGTCGGCGGCGCCGCTAATCGCGATTTATCGTAAACTTGCCGCGCGATATCCTAAATCCGAAGATCAAGTGAAATGGCTCTTCACCGACCATCGAGATTTTGGCGGAGCGAAACCCATTGATGTTGCTGCGAGTTCGCTCGAGAACCTCTACTGGGTCGGCTATTACTTGGACAGCTCGCCCGCGTAAGACGCGCCGGGCCCGCGTTTAAAAAAGAATTTACTCGCGCTTTCCTGCGCGGAACTTTTCCTCGCGCTACACTCAAGAACGGTCATGCCGTTTTCCTCCCTCTCCACCGCATTCCTCGTCGATACCGTCACCGAGCTCCAACGGAAATTCGGGGACGCGCGCGCGTCGCTCATTCGTATTCGGGCCGACCGCGTGCGCCTTTCCCGCACGGGATGGCGCCCCCGCACGCCGTCGGAAACGAAACTCATCCGGTCCGCCGAATGGCGCGTCGAGAGCGCCACGAACGGGCGTTCGCTCGTCGGAACCGAAACCGTCGATTTCGATCTCGAATCCCGCTTCGTTCCGACCGAATCCGCATTTGGCGCGTTCGCGAGTTGCCTCGACCGCGCGCGCGCGGACGGACAAACTGCGCGCGTGTTCCTGCGCGCGCTTGAACTCGACGAGCCGCGATTCGCGATTTCCGGACGCGCGGTTTGCGCGGCGTTTTTCGATATGACTCTCGTGCTTTCGCGGAATCCCTCCGCGGTGATCGTCCTTCCGAAGGTCGATGGTTACCTCGAAGCGCGTTTCTGGGCGGAAGTGGCCCGGACGCTCGAGCCCTGCCTCGGCCTTCCCCGCGAATCGATTCGTTTCGAAGTCGCGATCGATACGCTCGGCGGTCTCGTCGAGGCCGAGGAGATTCTCTTCGAGTTGAAGGAAACGGTCGTCGGGCTCGTTTACGACGCCCGGCTCGATCGCCTCGAGGCGCTTCGGCTCGATTCCGGAACACCGACGCTTCCTCGGGAAGACTTCGCGAAGGATCCCTGGGCGGGCCTCGAAGTCGCTTCGCGGGCCGAGAATCTCGAAACGCTTTCCCGCCGTCGGGGCGTCCGCCTCGATTTCCGTCCGGACGGGGGTCCGACCCGCGAAATGTCGGAAGCGGCTTCGACCGGCGTGCTCAGTCTCGACTCCCTCCATCTGAAAGCCTCGTTTGCGTTCCGTTTCCTTCGGGAGTGGTTCGGCGGAAATCCGCAGCCGGAAGGTCGGGACTGGACCGATTTCGAACTCGCGCGGGCGCTCCTCTGGACGGCGATCCACTCGGGCTTTCTTCGGGAAGAGAACTACGAAGCCTGGCGGGAAGAATTCGGTGCCCAGCCCTTCGAGTCCGGCTCGGTCGACGACGCCGCGATTCGCACGCTCGATCCGCTCGTGCGCACGGCCGTCTTCCCGGACTCGGCGAAGCCGCTCGCCTTTTCCGTCCTCCTTGAGCACGAAAAAATGCGGAGCGTCAACGATCTACGATTGGCTTAGCGGCGCATCGTTTCCCCATTTCCCCGTGCAATCTCCCCGAGCGTGGTTTAGACGTACCCCGGTCCAGACCAATTTTACTTTCTGCGTAGGGGGGATAATGACCACGCAAACCGCCACTTTAGATTCTCAGCTCGGTACGAGCGTTCCGGCCAAGAATGAAATTTTCGGGCACCCGAAGGGGCTTTACGTCCTCTTCTTCACCGAGATGTGGGAACGCTTCTCCTACTACGGGATGCGCGCGCTCCTCGTCCTCTACATGACGAAGTACCTCATCGTCGGCGCCGACAACGGCATGCAGATCATGGGCTTCGGCGCCGTGAAGGGGTTCATCGTTTGGCTGATGGGCCATTTCGGCGCGAAGGGTGAAATCTCGACCCAGGCGCTCTCCTCCCAGATCTACGGTCTCTATACCGGCTTCGTCTACTTTACGCCGTTCTTCGGCGGGATCCTCGCCGATAAAGTGTTCGGTCAGCGGAAGACGGTTTACGTCGGCGCGATTTTGATGGCGATTGGCCACTTCATGATGGCTTCGGAAGCGATGTTCTTCCCGGCGCTCTTGTTCCTGATTCTCGGAAACGGCTGTTTCAAGCCGAACATCTCGACCCAAGTCGGCCTCCTCTATAAGGACGGCGATCCTCGCCGCGACTCCGCCTTCACGATCTTCTACATGGGGATCAACCTCGGCGCGTTCTTCTCGCCGCTGGTCTGCGGAACCCTCGGCCAAACGGTCGGCTGGCACTACGGCTTCGGCGCGGCCGGCGTCGGCATGATCGTCGGCCTCCTCGTCTACCACTTCGGAAAGCACCTCCTTCCGCCGGATCGCATGATGGCGAAGTCGGCCGCGAACGAAGCGAAAAAATCGGAGCCATTGACCGCGAAGGAGCGGAACGGCATCTTCGCCCTCATTTTCCTTTGCATCGTGAACATCGTCTTCTGGGCGGTTTACGAGCAGCAAGGGAATACGCTTCAGCTCTGGGCCGACGCGAACACGAATTGGAACTTCTTCGGCTGGGAAGTCCCGTCGTCTTGGTACCAATCCTTTAATCCGGGCTTCATCTTCCTCATGGCGCCGCTCCTCGATCGCTGGTGGGCGTCCCAGTCGAAGAAGGGCCGGACCTCGACCTCGACGACGAAGATGGGGATCGGCTGCATGCTCCTCGGGATCGCCTTCGTGATCATGATCTTCGCCTCGAAGGCCATCGGTCCGAACGAGAAGGGGTCGCTCATGTGGCTCGTCTCGACGACTTGGCTCTTCACGATGGGCGAGCTTTACCTCTCGCCGATCGGCCTCTCGCTCGTGACGAAAATCGCGCCGGCGCGGATGGTCTCGATGATGATGGGAATGTGGTTCCTCTCGAGCTTCTTCGGGAACTACCTCTCCGGCTTCATCGGCGGGTACTACGAGCTCATGTCGAAGGACGCGTTCTTCTCGCTCCTGACGGTGCTCGGAGTGGCCTCGGGCCTCATCTTCTTCGCGGCGAACAAACCGCTTAAGCGCTCGATCGGCGACGCCTAAAAAGGAATTTGGCCCCGGGGGATTCTCCCGGGGCCTTTCTTTTAAACATGTATATCTAAAATTAGCATAACCAGTATTCGATTTCCGGGGATTGCCGGATGACGCACTGAACGATATACACACTGCGTCAAGACCATTGGGGGTTTTGGCAGGGGTTCAGTCGGATCTCCGGGTAGCGCGAATGGCGAGGGGTCGCCG
>JAYVXM010000615.1:0-10100 GCA_043785205.1 Bdellovibrionales bacterium | reverse complement strand
GCGAAGTCTATACCTATAAAAAAGCGCTCGCCTGGGCGACGGTGACGGCGGCGTTCGGCGCCGTCGCCGCTTACTTTTTCAGCGGCGGACTCATCGCGGCGTTCAGCGGGAAGGGCCTCGTCCCGGCCACCGTCACCGAAATGAAAAGTTTCTCCCTCGCGGTCGGTCTGGCCGCCGCGGCGACGACGTTGATCGCGACGCGATTCAAGCTCCCGATCTCGACGACCCACGCGCTGATCGGCGGACTGATCGGCGCGGGTCTTTTCGCTTCGCCGACCGGGGTGAACGCGCACCAGCTCCTGGGCACGTTCGTGCTTCCGCTCCTCGTCAGTCCGTTCCTCGCCGGCGGGATGGTGCTCGCGCTCTACCCGCTCCTCCACCGGGCCCGAGTGAAATTCGGAATCACCCGCGAAACCTGCGTCTGCGTCGGCGGCGAAATGCAGGTGACGCCCGCCGCCTCGGCTTCGGAGGCGCGGGCGATGATTCGCGCGAATCTCATTCCTACGATCACGGTGGATTCGACCGCGGCCTGCTTCGATCGCTATCAGGGACGTTTTCTCGGAATGAGCGCCGGCGCATTCGTCGATCGATTCCACTTCCTGAGCGCCGGTTCCGTCTGCTTCGCGCGCGCGATGAACGACGTACCGAAATTGGCGTCGATCCTCGTGATCGGAAGCCTCCTCAGCCCCGGCGGCGCGATTCTCGGCGTGACCGTCGCGATGCTCGTCGGCGGGCTCGTCCAGTCGCGAAAGATCGCCGATACGATGGGGAACGACGTCACGGACATGAATCCGGGTCAGGCATTTTCCGCGAACGTCGTGACCGGACTCATCGTCCTTTTCGCGTCGAAGATCGGGGTCCCGGTTTCGACCACGCACGTCGCTTGCGGAAGCCTCTTCGGCCTCGGCGCGGCGAACGGGACGCTGGACCGGAAAGTCTTCGGAAAAATTATTTTGGGCTGGATCTTCACGCTTCCGATCGCGGGCCTTCTCGCGGCCCTGGCGTTCCGGCTTCTTCAGGGGCGGGTCTGATATGAAAAGCGTGCTTTTTCTCTGCGTCGCGAATTCCGCCCGGAGTCAGATCGCCGAAGCGCTCGGCCGAAAGCTTTACGGCGCGAAGTATCGTTTCCAGAGCGCGGGCTCGATGCCGGGAAAGGTGAATCCGTACGCGATCCGAGTTCTCGAGGAGTTCGAAGCAGACGTCGCCGGACTTCATTCGAAGGCGGTGGCGGAGATCGAGCCGGGTTCGTTCGACGCGATCATTTTTCTCTGCGCGGAGGAGGCGTGCCCGATCGCCTTTGAGGATGTGCCCAGACTTCACTGGCCGGTTCCGGACCCCGCCTCGACGCTCGGATCCGAGGAGCACGTCCTCCACGCGTTCCGCGCGACCCGCGACCGAATTTACGTGAAGCTGAGAAATCTCGAAAAGGAACTTCTCAGCGCGGCGATTCGGTAGCCTCGGGGAAGCGTCGGCCAGACCCGGAGGATCGTGAGCGCCTCGTCGCGAAGCCCACTCCGGGAGGAGGGGTCGAAACCGAGATCCGACTTAATGTTATGACCGGGAAGCGCGAGAAATCTCTTTTTCCGGCCCGATCGCTCGAGGAGCGAAAGACATTTCAGCCAAAGCCCGAATCCGCCGAGGGTCGGTCCCCCGGGAAACCCTCCCGCCGACTCGAAGAGACTCTTCCGGACGACCGCCGCGCTGAGGTTTCCCTGACGGCGCGCGAGGTATTCGCGGAGCCAGTCCGGCGCTTGGGCGTATTCAATCTGCGGGCTGAGAATCAGGTCGAAGGATTCGAGCACTGGCCAGAGCTCGATGAGGCGGCCATACCTCCACTGGTCGTGGGTCTCGAGAAACGCGAGGAAATTTCCGGCGGCGAGTTTCGCGCCCGCGTTGAGGGCTTGTCGGATCCCGAGCTTCGCCGGCCACGCTGAAAAACGAAGCGTACCGATCGCGAACGGCCGCTGAAAAACCGCCTCGAGGTGGGCACGGACTTTCGCCGAGCCCTCGGGGATAAGGGCGATCACTTCGATGCCGATCGGATCCGCCTGATTGAAGACGCTGCGAATCGCCCGCTCGGCGAAATTCTCGCCGGCAGTCGCGGGGACGATCACGGATAGGCGGACGAGCGGCATTCCGCCACCGTAGGGGATGCCGCCTCGCAGATCAACCCGGATCCACGGCATGGACACGCGAACCGGCGACTGGCAAACTCGGACTCACGATGAAGCTTCCTTCCATGCCTTATTTCGACCTTCTCTTTTCGAAGTTCGCGCACGGCGACGCGAAATACCTCGAGGCCTACGGGAAACACGTGCACTGGGGCTACTGGTCGGATTTGAATCGGGTTTCCACGACGGCGGGGGCTTACGCAGAGGCGGAGGCGGCACTTTCCCGACTCATTTACGAAGGCGCCGGGGTCCGTGACGGGATGACCGTCCTCGACGTCGGATGCGGTTTTGGCGGAACGGTCGCGATGCTCAACGACGCCTATAACGGCGTTCGATTGACCGGATTGAACATCGACGCCCGCCAACTCGACCGCGCTCGCGGATGGGTGAAGGCAAGGCCCGGAAACACGGTCGACTTCGTCGAGGCCGACGCCGGAGAACTTCCGTTCCCCGATGCGTCGATCGACGCGATGACCGCGGTCGAGTGCATCTTCCATTTTCGAAGCCGACTCGCGTTCCTTCGCGAAGCTCGGCGGACGCTCAAGCCCGGCGGTTGGCTCGCGATTTCCGATTTCGTTCCGGCCGGACTCTTCATTCCGTTCCTCGGCATATACGCGCTTCTCGTGCGCGGGAAAGTTTCGAAGATCTACGGAAACTCGAACGGCGCCGTGACGATCACCCTCTACCGCTTTCTCGCGAAGTGGGCGGGGTTCCGGCGCATCGAGATCCTCGACATCACCCGGAATACGCTTCCGACCTTCACCGCGCTCAAGGCCCTGACGACCGACCGCGATCCGGCGGACGAGGTCCTGAAGGCGGCGAACCGACCGGTCGAATTCGTGAGTCGGCTCGGGCTTCTCCGTTACCTCGTCGTGCGATTTCAGAAGTAGTTCCGTCACTTTTCTGACGGTCGAGGATTTCCGCGAAAAGGCCGATCAGTAGGGGATGAAAGTCATCGGTCTAAACCGTCGGCTCGCCGCGATCATGTTTACGGACATGGTGGGCTATAGCGCCCTCACCGAAGGCGACGAGGCGCTCGGGCTCGAACTTCTCGAAGAGCACCGCGTGATCCTTCGGAATCGAGTCGCCGAGTTCGGCGGCCGTGAGATCAAATCGACCGGCGACGGATTTCTGATCGAGTTCGGAGCGGTTATCGACGCGGTCCACTGCGCGATCCAGATTCAAACCTCGCTCTTCGAGCGTAACCTCACCGTGCCGGAAGACCGTCAAGTCCGCATCCGGATCGGTCTGCATCTCGGCGACATCGTCGATACCGAGCGCGACGTGCACGGAAACGGCGTGAACATCGCCGCCCGGATCGAACCGTTCGCCGCCCCGGGAAGCGTAGCGGTCTCGCAGCAGGTTCTCGACCAGGTCCGCGGCCAAATCGATTTCCCGATTCGAAAGATGGGTCGCCTCGCGCTCAAGAACATCGAATCGCCGCCCGAAGTATATCGGTTCGTGCTTCCCTGGGAGCTCGCGGCGAATCGATCGCCCCTGAAGAAAATCGCCGGCGCACTTCGGAATGGCCTACGATCGCTCCGCTCGCCGGTTCCCGCGGCCTATGCCGCCGCCGCCGTCGGAGCGCTCGCGCTCGGAATCCTTTTCATTCGCGCTCCGGCGCCGCTTGCCCCCCGCGCGCCCGCGGGCGTGACCACTCCGATCTTCCTTCCGAACCAATGGGAAATCGCGCTTGGAAATGGCCCGGAAAAAGTTTGGCGCAAATTCGATCCGGCGCGTGCGCATGAGTTCATCGACGAGATCGCGGGTCCCTACGAACTCCGCCTCAAATTTCCGGTCGAGAAAACGTTCGAGCATCCGGCGCTCGTCCTCGGTCTGATCGCCCAGCGCCACGAAGCCTACCTCAACGGCCAATTCATCGGCGGGGCGAGAAAGTTCACCTCCCTCGTTTCATACACGCTCGGGAGCGCGCTTTCGACGAGCCACGAAAACGAGCTCATCGTGAAGGCCGAGTCGCGTCCATCGCTAACGCCGGGACTTTATTTGCTTCCCGGAATCGCACCTCAGATCGGCGATTTCGACGCGATCACCGAGCTCGTGAGCGCCCAACATCTCTCCTACCATCTCGTTCAGAGTATTTATCTCGCGGTCTGCACCCTGACCGCCTTGGCGGCGTTTTGTTACGCGCTGTTTCGGCGGCGGCGAAAGCATTTATACTCGGCGCTTTTTCTCGTCATGGGCGCGATCGGCGTATCTTTTTACAACTCTTACGCGGTCGAATCGCTCGACTATCGCATGTACCGGTTTCTCAACCTCCTCTCCTTTGCGGGATCATGCGTCGCTCTCTGCTCGATCGAGCTCGAAAGTCGGGGTAAGCGGCGTCTCGAGAAACTGAATAACCTCGCCGGAGGCGCCTTCCTCGGGATCGCGATGGTCCTTCTCCTGGTGGGTCCCGTGAAGCCGTCGGTATTCCTCGAACGCTTGGAAATCCTCTTCGGCGTCGTCGCCGTTTACGCGGGGCTGACGTTCGTAAGTTACTTCGGGTCGACTTCGATCCGGAGTGTCTCGCATCGATCCGTGGTCCGAATCTTCGGCGCGGTCCTCTTCGGAATCACCGTCTCGATTTTCCTGGCGAAAATTCCTTCGGCGTTCGGCCGGCCGCTTCTGATCTTCAACGAGCGGACCTACGATCTCGTCCGCCAAGTCGCGATTTCCTATCCGATCGTTTTCGCGCTGTCGATTTTCGGCATCGCGATCGCGGATTACATTCGGAAGACCCGCGAGCTCGTTTACAAGCAAAGGAAGGACGACCTCGTACTCGGGCTCGCCGCCATCGTCGGTCGGAGCGAAGACTACCCGAAAACCATTCGCCTCGTTCAGTCCCGGGTCGCGGAATTTCTGAAGGCGACGCGATCGACGGTTTACGTGCTCGACGAAACTGGAAAAATACTCCGCGCGGATTACCGGTACGGATCTTCGGAAGTTCAGAACGTCGTCGCCGATCATCTCGACGCGGACTCCGGTATCATCGGCTACTGTCTGAAGACCGGGGCGCCGGTATGGGTCGAGGATATTTCAGTCGACGAGCGATTCCGGGAGGATTTCTCCCACCGGTTTGAACGTTCGCAAAAGCCTCGGACCTACCGGACCGGATCGTTCATCGTCGCGCCAATCCAAGTAGGCCGGAAGATCTTCGGCGTGATTACGATCGCCGACCGCCGCGACGGCCGTCCGTTCAGCGCCCAGGACTTCTGTCTGATGCATCTCGCGTCGAAAGACCTCTCGCTCGTCCTGAGCGAGATGAACTTTCGCGCCGAATCGCCGCTGAAATTCGTCGCCTAGGCGATCAGCGCGAAACTTTCGCGGGACCGCAGCTGAGGGCGAGGCGCTTCAGGCCCGGAAGGCGTTCGATGTACGACGCGCCGAGGGCCGGGTTGTCGTTGATCTTCATTTGGATCGCGGAAGCGTGGTCCTTGTACTTCACGCTGACGTCGGCGTCCGAATCTTGGTTTTGAATCAGGTCGACGGTGAGCACGAGGTGAATCGGCATCGCGGTCACGCGGCCGGAGAAGATCATAATCGAAGCGCTGCCTTCGGCATTGTCGTCTTCGGCGGTGGTGAGGATGACGGAGACTTTTCCGTTCGCGCCCATCGGGCCGGTACATTCGGTTTTCAAGGCTGCGAAAGCGGCCGGGAGGGTCGAAATTCCAAGGACGAGGGCACTGAAGACGATACGGGCGTTCATAAATACTCCTGAAGAAGGGTGAGGCCGGTTTTGGCGATTTCGGCGGTAGTAGCATCCCTAACATGTTGCGGCAAGCAAGGATTGACTTCATGCGTCGCATTGCTCCGATCTAGAATCCGGATCGACTTGATTTTCAATTGGAAATCGAGAGGATGGCTTCTCAACCCTTGAAGGAGCACCCATGAATAAGATCGAAAAAGTACTTTACCGGGCCGAAGCCCGATCCGTTGGCGGCCGCGAAGGAAAGTCTGAATCGTCGGACGGCCACCTGAAGGTCGCGCTTTCCACCCCGAAGGAAATGGGCGGCGGCGGCGGAGCCGGCACGAATCCCGAGCAGCTCTTCGCGGCCGGGTATTCCGCGTGTTTCCTCGGGGCGATGAAGTTCGTCGCCGGCCAGTCGAAAATCACGCTTCCCCCGGAAACCGCGATTACCGGTAAAGTCGGCATCGGACCGATTCCCGGCGGTTTCGGGATCGAGGCCGAGCTGAATATCGAAATCCCGGGCATGGAACGAAACGCGGCGATGGGACTCATCGAAAAGGCGCATCTCGTTTGCCCCTACTCGAACGCCACCCGCGGAAACATCGCGGTGAAGCTGAATCTCGCCTAAAGGAGAATTTCGGGTTCAGCGCGCCAGCGCGTTTTGGATCTCGACGACCATTTCGCCGACGAGCGCCCGTACGGCGGGTCGATTCCTGGCCGAGGCGGGGTTCCGCGAGGCCGCGATTACCCGTTCGAATGGCTTCGGAAAACGGAGGAGGGTCGCCGGCTCGCCCGGCGGAATCCGCCGTCGTTCGAGCTCTTCGAGCAAGACCTCGAGGACGAGGCCGTGGCTCGCCGATCCGTAGGACGGGGGCTGAGCGAGGTCGTCGAGGACGACCCCGATCGTGTACGGCAAAATGAGCGACGCGATTGTCGGCGACTTTCCGCCGGCGAAGAAGGCTTCGATCGCGCGGTGGGCCCGGTCGGCTTGGGCCCGGACGAGGTTCCAGCGCGCCCGCCGAACGCCGGCGACGTGCGCGATGAGGTCGTGCGTGCCGATCAGCGCGAGTCGGTCGTCGCGCAGGAGCTTCGCGAAGAGGAACGAATCGTTATTCTCGAGCTCCCAAAAGTTCGTTTGGTAATACTCCTTCGCGGGATCGAAGCCGCCGAAGATCGAGTTCATCGCCCAGGACTTCACGATCACGAGCGCCACGCCCTGGAGGGCGGTGACCTCGGCGATCAATTTCGGGAAGATGAAGAGGCCCCGGAGGGTCCCGTCCGCGTTTTCGGAAAGGGTCGGATGGAGAAAATCCTCCGTCCAGCGCGCCCGGAGTTCGAGTCGGCTCGATTCTACGGACCATACGCGGACTCCGATATTTCCCCGCCATTCGACGAATTCGGAGCGTAGAGAGCTTCGCTCGACGACCCGACCGCTTTCGGCGTCGAAAATGAAGCGCGCGAGCTCGTCGTTCGGCGTTCCGACTTCGCGGGCGATCCCGACGCAGGCGAGTCGTTCCGCGAGCTCCGGCCGTTCCGTGAACGGGGTGACTTCCGGGCGGTCGGCGAGCTCCCGGCGGAGGCCGTCGAGGGCCTCCGCCGAGAAGCGAATGACTCGGTAGGCGTCCATACTCAGGCGGAACGGATCCCGTAGATCGCGGCGACGGCCGGGGAAACCGGGGTCCGCTCGACCGACTCGGCTTCGGCGTGGAATCCCTTAGCCTTGCAGGTGCGGGGGAGTTCGAGCCAGCTGCTTTCGATGGATTTCAGCGAGGCGAGGTTCGCGGCGACGAGGCCGGCGGCCGCGTCCTTCGATTCCGGGACGGCTGCGGGGGCGTTGGCGGAGGGAAAGAACGTACCCGCCAGCGCGGCGAGATTGAGGAAGAAGAGGCTGATTTTCATGGGAGCTCCTTAACGAAAGCGAACGGAGAATACCGATCGACCGACCCGAGTCTACGTCGATCTCGGAGCTTGAAAAAGAAACGTTTATGACGTAATCGTTTCGTTAATGGAAATATATGAACTGCGGTACTTCCTCGGGGTCGCCCAGGACGAAAACATCCACCGCGCTTCGGAGCGCCTCCGGGTGTCGCCGGCGTCGCTGAGCAAGGCGATCTCCCGGCTCGAAGGGGAGCTCGGGGTGAGGCTCTTCTCCCGGGAGGGGCGGAACATCGTCCTTTCCGATCAGGGCCGGCTTCTCCAGCGGCGCGCGGCGGAAATCGTGCGCCTCGAGGAAGGCGCGCGGGTCGAGGTGGGGGGGCACGAGGGCGAGATCCAGGTCGTGATCGCCGGCGCCGAAATTCTCCTTTCGAAAATGGGTCTCGCGCTCAGCGCGCGCATCAAGGCGAAGTTCCCGCGCTCGAGTTTCGAGTACGTCGCCACGGACGACGCGACCGCGGTCGAAAAGGTCGAACGGGGCGAAGCCCACTTCGCGATCGTGACCTCCGATCCCCCGCGGAGCGCGGGAATCGTGTCGAAAGTGATCGGCGAAGCGAAATTCCTCACTTTCGTCGGCCAGGGGCATCCGCTCTACGCCGCCGCGAAAGCAAATCGGACGATTCCCGTCGAAGAGGTCCTCCGACACCCCTTCGTGAGCCCGAGTAATCCGCTCCTCGGGAAAGTCGGCATCAAACAGTCGCTCGACGGCTGGCGCGACGACGAATTTCCTCGCCGAGTCGATTACCGAACGTCGAGTCTGCGAATCCTCGAGGAATTCGTCGCGACGGGAAAAGCGATCGCCTATCTCCCGGATTATTTTTGCGAGAACTCCCATCTCGAGCGCCTTAAAGTCTCCGGCTGTCCCTATAGCTGCGTCCAAAAAGTCCGCCTGATCGCCAAGAATCCGAAGGACGTCGGCTGGATGAACCAGGTCTACTGACGGGACGTTTCGGCGAGAATCGCCTCGTTTTCGATCACGCGGAGGCCGGACGGGGCCGCGCGGGTCTCCGTGATCAGGCGTTCGGCGACGAGGCGCGGATCGACGGGCCGGTAGCGTGCGAACGGTCCGCGAAGGGCCGGCGCGATTACGCCCGAGAGACGGGTGACCGCTTTCAGCGCCGCCGAATCGCCGGCGCGTTCGCCGAGAAGCACGCTCGGACGGAGGACGACGAGGCTTGAAAATCCGAGCGTCGCCAGATCGCGTTCAGTTTCCGCCTTCACGCGGAGGTAGAAAGCCCCCGCGTTCGCGCGCGCGCCGACCGAGGAGAGTACGCCGAATGTCTTCGCGCCGAGCGCGCGGCAGGCTTTCGCCGCGTTCAGCACGAGGTCGTGATCGACGCGGCGAAATTCCGCGCGGGTCTTCGCGCGCGCCATCGTCGTGCCGAGGCAGCAGAGCGCGAACTCGGGTGGAAACTCCCGCATCGCGGCGGTGATTTCTTCGGCGGAGGCGAGGTCGGAACGGTGGGGGAGGATTTTCGGATTCGGCGCCGGCGCGTCCCGCCGCGAAAAGACGTGCACGCGCGAGATTTCGGGATCCGCGACGAGAAGCCGAAGGACGTCCGTCCCGACGAGGCCGGTCGATCCGAAGAGGGCGGCGACGCCGGTCAAAATCGAAGCCCCATCGCGCCGGCGCCGGTGATGATGGAGTTCCCGACTTTGATCGTAGCGGGCGAGTCATTGAAATTATCGATGATGGCTATGGTCCAAAGTGTAATGACCGAAGGGAGGGGCGGCGAGGATTTTCGGCCTAGGCCGCTTTTTTCGTATCGCTCTCGACGGCGTAGTTCTTCGAATCGAGGTAGATCGTCGCCCATTTCGGATCGAACTGGGTTCCGGAGCACCGGGCGACTTCCGCGTAGGCGACTTCGAGGGCGAGGCCCTTTCGGTACGCGCGATTTTGGGTCATGGCATCGACCGTGTCCACGATCGCGATAATCCGCGCGATGAGGGGAATTTTCTCGCCCGAGAGTCCGTCGGGATAACCGGCGCCGTCGTAACGTTCGTGGTGACTGCGGACCGCGGGAAGGATGGCCGCGATAAGCGGAAGGTGGGCGAAGGGCCGGAGGATGTGCTCTCCCCAGGCCGGATGACCCATCATGCGTTTCGCTTCGAAAGGGTCGAGCTTCGCGGGCTTGTTCAAGACGGATTCCGGAATCCCGATTTTTCCGAGGTCGTGCATGAGACCGGCGTACTTCGCCTCGATCATTTCGGCGTCGGTCAGTCTGCCGGCCTTCGCCAGCGCGTAGCTGGCCTCGGAAACCCGTCGGCAATGGTCCGCGGTCAGTCGGTCATGGGCGGCGAGGGCC
>JAYVXM010000614.1:0-3117 GCA_043785205.1 Bdellovibrionales bacterium | reverse complement strand
CGAGCAGGCCCTCGAAGTCACGAAGGTGAAGAAGGCCGAGTGGGGGATGATTCAGGACCCGATCACGATCGGGCCGGAAGCGACCCTCGAACAAGCGAACGCGCTCATGGGCGAGTATAAAATTTCCGGTCTGCCGGTGACGGTGCCGAGCCTGCAAGGAAAGAAGCTCGTCGGGATCCTCACGAACCGCGACCTTTCCTTCGAATCCGATTTCTCCGTCACCGTCGAGAGCCGGATGACGAAAGTCCCGCTCAAGACGCTGCCTGAAGGCGTGACCCTCGAAGACGCGAAGCTCGGGCTGAAGGAGTTCCGCCTCGAAAAGCTTCCGGTCGTCGATTCGAACGGATGTCTCCGCGGCCTCATCACCTCGCGCGATATCAAAAAGCAGCGCGAGTTCCCCTACGCGAACAAGGACCGCTTCGGCCGCCTCGTCGTCGGCGCCGCGGTCGGCGTCGGAAGCGAGGCGATGGAACGCGCGACCGCGCTCGTCGATGCGGGCGTCGACGTTCTCTTCGTCGACTCGGCCCATGGCCACTCGAAGGGCGTCCTCGACTGCGTTTCCGCGCTCAAGAAAAAATTCGGCGATCGCGTCGAGATCGTCGGCGGAAACGTCGCGACCTACGAGGGCGTGATCGCGCTCGTCGAAGCCGGCGCGGACGCGGTGAAGGTCGGCATCGGCCCCGGTTCGATCTGTACGACGCGCGTCGTGGCCGGGATCGGCGTGCCCCAGCTCTGGGCGGTCGGTGAGTGCGCCCGCGCCGCGCGCGAAAAAGGGATTTCGATCATCGCCGACGGCGGGATCAAGCTCTCGGGCGACATCACGAAGGCGCTCGCCGCCGGCGCGAACGCGGTCATGATCGGCTCGCTTTTCGCCGGCACCGACGAATCGCCCGGCGAGATCGTCCACTACCAGGGCCGCTCGTTCAAAACTTACCGGGGCATGGGCTCGGTCGGCGCGATGTCGAAGGCCCAAGGCTCGAAGGACCGCTACTTCCAAGCCGACGTCTCGAACAACGAGAAACTCGTCCCGGAAGGCATCGAAGGCCGCGTGCCGTACCGCGGATCGCTCGGCGCGAGCATTCACCAGCTCATCGGCGGGTTGAAGGCCGGCATGGGTTACGTCGGCGCGCGCACGATTCACGAACTCCAAGAGAAGGCCCGATTTCTCCGAATCACGAATAGTGGATTGGCGGAGAGCCATCCTCACGACATCGTGATCACGAAAGAAGCGCCCAACTATCGGACGCCGAGCTAAGATCGGGTTTTTTACCGCCGCGAGCGGGCCGCGAGGCCCTGAACGATGTTTTGGACTTCTTCCATCCGGAAGTCGTTCCGGTCTTGGCGCTGGTAAAGTCCGGTCAGTCCTTCAAGCACGACTTGATTCCGCGAATTCTGTTCTTCGATCAGCGTGCCGACCCGCGCAACCTCGGACAAGACCTGCTCAAATTTCGAATCGCTCTGATGGAATCCGGCCTTCATTTCCGAACGCATACTACGGAGATCGGACTTCAGCTCGCTCCGAACGAGTTGGAGCATCGCTTGGGAGGCGGGGAGATCTTTCACGTGGGATGGCATTTTCATTTCGGAAGCGGGTTTCTTTCGCATGGCTCGGGTCCTTTAACAATTTGCGGGTTGAGAATCAATTTGAGCGCACTCCCCATTCGCGACGCGGCGCTTCGCGCTCGCGTGGGAGCTTGGGGCGCCTTGCAAATGAAGGACTCGGCGACAGTCCCACGTGGATAACTCGCCGCATGATATGCGATGTAAGGGCGATGAATAAGGTCCTCATTCTCGACTACGGCTCGCAGTATACCCAGCTGATCGCGAGACGGGTCCGCGAACTCGGATTCTACTCGTACGTCTTCCCGGGCGACGCCGGACTCGAGCGGATCCGCGAGTTCGCGCCCCAGGCGGTCATTCTTTCCGGAGGCCCGTCGAGCGTCTACGACCCGGGCGCGCCGGAGCTCCCCAAGGGGTTCCTCGCGTACCAAACCGAGCGCAGCGTGCCGGTCCTCGGCATCTGCTACGGCTTGCAGCTCCTCGTGCAAGCGTTCGGCGGCGAAGTGAAACCCGGCGTGAAACGCGAGTACGGACGGATGGGGGTCATCCCCGAGCCGTTCGCGAAAAACTCGACCGACCTTTCGCTCTTTCCCGAGCGCTCTCCTTTCCGCATCGACGCGGGCCCGGTGAAGGACGAGAAGACCGGCGCGATCGGGACCGCCAGCCACCGCCAGGTCTGGATGTCCCACGGCGACGAGACCGCGAAGCTTCCCGACGGATTCCGCCTCGCCGCGAAGTCCGAATCGGGCGCCATCGCCGCGCTCGAATCGCCGACGAAAAAACTTTATGCCCTTCAGTTCCATCCCGAGGTCACGCACTCCGAAAACGGGAGCGACCTCCTCCGCCACTTTCTGACCGGGATCGCCGGGCTGAAGGCCGACTGGTCGATGGGCGACTTCATCACCGAGGAGATCGCGCGGATCCAAGCGAAGGTCCCCGAAGGCGCTCATGTCGTCTGCGCCCTCTCCGGCGGCGTCGACTCGACCGTCGCGGCGACTCTCGTTCACCGCGCGATTGGCGATCGCCTCCACTGCGTCTTCGTCGATACCGGCCTCCTCCGATTCGACGAGGGCGACCGCGTAATGAAACTCTTCACCGACCAGCTCCACCTCCCGGTCACCCGCGTGAACGCGGAAGAGCGCTACCTCGCGAAACTCGCCGGCGTGACCGATCCCGAGAAGAAACGAAAGATCATCGGCGCCGAATTCATCGCCATCTTCGACGAGGAGGCCAGTCACATCCAGAAGAGAGTCGGCGTCCTGCCCGCGTATCTCGTGCAAGGGACGCTCTACCCCGACGTCATCGAGTCGTCGCCGGGCCCGATCGGCACGGAGGGTTCGGCCTCAGCGACCCTGGACGGCGCTCCTAAGAAGCACTCGCACACGATCAAATCCCACCATAACGTCGGCGGTCTTCCGAAGGACATGAAGTTCAAGCTTCTCGAGCCGTTCCGCGATCTCTTCAAGGACGAGGTCCGCGAGATCGGGCGAAAGCTCGGCGTGCCGGACGCGTTCATTCGGAGGCATCCGTTCCCGGGCCCGGGCCTCGGCGTCCGCA
>JAYVXM010000613.1:0-3122 GCA_043785205.1 Bdellovibrionales bacterium | reverse complement strand
CCATTTGATCCGCCCCGACCGAAACGTCGAATCCCTCCTTCATCCCGCGACGAATTTGGTTCCGCGTCTTTCCCGGCAGTCGCGCGAACGCGGATTCCGCGTTTCCGTGGAGATCGAGGGAAGAAGATCGATAACGACGGTCCGCGGGCCAGTCGGGAAGCGCCCGACCCCGTATGCGGACGACCAGGTAATTCGCTCCCACCCGACGCGCGAGCGCTTTGGCCTCCTTAAGAAGCGCGTCCCGCGCGCTATCCTCGTCGTAAAAAAATCCGCCGTCGTTTCCGAACGCAGCCGTCGCGAGATAACGACCGAAGAGCGGGTGATTAGACTCGAAAAGGCCGAGCGCTCCCGCAGAGCGACCGTCGTCGTTCCGCGCTATCAGGAAATGCGATTCCATCCCGTAAGCTTCCCGAACGACATGACGCCAAAGAAAAAGGTCGGTCACCGCCGAGGCCCGCGGACCGACGTAGGCGTCCCAAAGAGTGCCGTCAGCCCCGCCGAGATACGCGATTTCCATCTTCCGATAACCGATCGATCAAGCCCCCGACCCTCGGGGGCGGAGGGTCCTGCTTGAGTAAGTAAATGGGTCGGCCTTTCACTTCCTCAAAGACGTGCGCGAGATACTGGCCGATGAGTCCGAGGAACGCGAGCTGGATTCCGCCGAGAATCAAGAACGCGCCGATCAGCGACGCGTAACCGGGTACGAGTTGGTGGAGAACGTAGCCCTGGATTAAAGTCCAACAAAGGTAAGCGAATCCGCTCATCGTAATCAACAAGCCGACCCGGAGTGCCAATCGAAGCGGTTCCCCTGAGAACGAGAGGACGGCGTCGAGGGCGAGCGCAACCATCTTAATCCGGCTGTACTTGGACTCCCCCGCCGCGCGAGCCGGCGATTGGTAAGGAATCAATGCGCGAGGGTAACCGACCCACGATACGAGTCCGCGCAAGAACCGGTGACGCTCGGGCATACGACGTAACGAGTCGCACACTCGGCGCGAAAGGAGGCAAAAGTCCGCCGCTCCGGCGGGAACCTGGGTTTCACTCAAGAAATTGAGCACGCGATAGAACAGACGCGAAGTGAACTTCTTCGACCAAGATACGCCGGCCGTTTCGGTCCGTACCGCGGAGACGACGTCGAATCCTTCATTCCATTTCTCCACCAAGCGGGGAATCAAAGCGGGCGGATGTTGCATATCCGAGTCCATCAAGATGACGGCATCCCCGACCGCTGATTCCAAGCCGGCCGTCAGCGCGACCTGGTGGCCGAAGTTTCTCGACAGCGACAGTACTCGCACCGTCGGATCGCTCGCCATAATCGAGTTCAACACCTTGAGGGTGTCGTCCATACTCCCGTCGTCGACGAAGAGGATTTCGTACTCGATGCCTTCTAGGCTTTCCAAAACCTCTTTCAAGGCGCGATAGAAGATCGGAGCGACCTCCGTCTCGTTGAAGCACGGCGAGACGACGGAAAGGATTTTCGGCGTCTCGGCTCGAGTCGGAAAAGTTGGGTTCATGACTTGGTTGCCTGTACACGATTATGGCATCAATATTCCGGACGCGCCAAAAATAATCGGTCGGACGCGGAATCGAGTCATAGCGACCGTCCGGCTCGCCTTCGGCGACGGAATCCCGCTGATCTTTTTCGGGAGTCGGTGGTAATCTGACATCCATAATGAAGAAAAGCCTGAAACCGCGTAGAGATTTCGGAAGTCCGGTCGCGATCGGATTGATTCTCGCCTTGGCCCTGTTCGTAACCGCGTGCGACCGGACCCCTTCGGAGAAGTCGGCAGCAGCTCCGGCCGCGACCGATCCAATCGCCTCTGCGAAGGATCGGGTGAAGGCCGACCCGAGCTTCGAGAACTACACGGCGCTCGGCCTCGCGTTCGCGAAAGCCGAACGCAACGGAGAGGCGCTCGAGGCGTTCGAACGCAGCCTGGCAATCAATCCAAGGTCGCCCTTCGCTTACAATAATGTATGCGCTGAAAAGGTGGCCCTCGGCGAATGGGCCGAGGCGATCCGAAACTGCAGGAAAGCGTTAGAGTTCCTGCCGGATTTTGAGCAAGCGAAGAACAATCTCGCCCGCGCGGAGAGCGGTGCTCGGCCGAAGATCGGCGATTCGCGCGCGCGCGCGGCGGGGAAGGACGTCGATCGAAATCGCATCGATTTGGGTATGGATTATTATCGCCGGGGAATGCTCGACGAGGCGGTTGCCACCTGGCGGATGGTCCCCAAGGGAAGCGTCCAGTTCGCGACCGCCCAAAATAACCTGGCCTCGATATTCATCGTCCGAAGACAGTTCGATTTGGCCGAGAATGCACTCGGGCAAGCGCTTCGCCTTGAGCCCCAAAATCCCTTATTCAAGAATAATCGGGAGTGGCTCCATTCCGAAATGAAGCACAAGTGATCGCAAAGAGGTAACCTATGCAGCTGATTTACATCGTCATCACCCTAGGACTTTTCGCGCTCGCGTTCATACCCTCATGGTGGCTGGCCGAGCGTTTCCTTAGCCCGACGGCGAGTCCGTTCTTTCGACTCCTGACGGCGATCGGTTTCATGCTCGTGGGCTACCTGACGTTCGTCAATCTTCTCGGTCGCGCGACTGAACGGTCCATCTTGCCGGCTTCCTTTTATTTCGCGCTCAACGCCGTCTTCGCCGGCTACCTGCTCCTCAAACATCGCGGAACCCTCGCGATTCGTCCTTTGATCGACGCGCGGAAGCATTGGCGTCCGATCGCGGTGACCGCCGTCGTGCTCGCGATTCCACAGTGGCTCCTCGCAGTTACTACCCCTTACTGGGACGAAGTAACGGCGAGTTCGATTCACCTTACGGCGGCGAACCAATTCGCGGAGAACGTTTTTCCACCGCGGCATAACGCTTTTCCAGCGCTAGTCGTTAAGTATCACTACGGATTTACGTTGCTCTCGGGCTCGATTCATTGGCTGACCGGTCTGACCGCGAACGCGAGCATCGACGTCGCAAGTACCGGCCTCTGGCTCTTCTCGTTTCTCTTCATCGTTTTCTGGTTAATGGAAATCGGACTCGACCGTCGGTCCGCCCTTTGGGGCGGATTCGCATCTCTTTATGGAGGAGGACTGGCTTGGCTTTACTCCCGAAGCGTGGA
>JAYVXM010000612.1:0-3127 GCA_043785205.1 Bdellovibrionales bacterium | reverse complement strand
TCGACGAGACGCCCGATGAATTCCTCGACGTCGCCTACGTCCGATCGAATTTCGAGAACAACGTCGCGATTCCGCTGCTGAACTACCATGAGCAGAGCTTCCTGAAGCCGCAAGAGCTCGCGTTGCTCGACCGTGAGCGGGGGGCGTTCGTCGATCGCATCCACGAGCGACTTCTCGCGGTCCAGGCCGATCCGAAGTTCGCTTTCCTTTCGGAGACCGACGACTACCTCGACCTCTGTGACTTCCTCGAGCGTTCGAAGCACCCTTCGAAACCGAAGTTCAGCCGACTCTCGGAAGAGGTTAAGGAAGCGCGTCGCGAAGCCTTGAACGATCTCACGTATGACTTGCGCGGCGAAGTCGTGAAATTCGTGAAGCGGACTCAGCTGAACGTGATGATCACGAACACCGTCGAATCACTTTCCTGCACGACGTCGCTGAAACCGGCGCGGCGGGTGCCGGCGACGGAACGCGCGTTCAAAACGACCGGAATCGCCCGGCCGAAGATTCACTAGCGACTAGGGCTGGCTGAGGCGCATCGCGCGGACGACCATGTCTTCCGCAAGGAAGCGGTCCGAACCGTCCGGATCGTGAAATCCGGCGTCGGTCTTCCATTGCTCCGGCGCCTCCGGATGGGCGCCCGTGACGACGACTCCGCCCTTGCCGTAAGCGGTTTCGAGGGTCGCGGCGTCTCCATTCGGGAACCAGGCGAGGACCGTGTAATCGCTCGTGCGGTTCCTGCCCTGCGTCTTAAAATAACCGCCTCCGTTGAAGAAGAGAGTCCGGCGCATGCCGTTCCAATTCAGAACGAGGGGAATGCCAGCGTCGCCCGAGTCGATTGGGTAATCGGCCGTCGCGACGGGAAGGATGCCGAGACCGGGGATCTTCTCTTCGTTATCGACGGTCGAATCGGCGAGGAAGGCGCCGGCGCAAAACCCGACGTAGGCTCCACCATTCCGGACGAAATTCCGGATGAGGGCAAGGCCCTCTTTTCCGATCTTCTGGGCAACGGTGATCGCGTTCCCGCCCGGTTGCATCCAGAGGGAGGCGCCGACGAAGACATCCGCGGTCAGATGGGCGGGAGTGACGAACTGGACGTCGAACCCGCGCGCATAGGCGATAGCCGCCGCGGCCTGGTGACAATTCCAATAAGTACATGCGCCCGGTCCTTGGTAGACGAGAGCGAGCGGTCTTGAGCCGGCGGCGGCGGCGGTGGGGACCGCGAATCCGGGGAAGAGGGCCGAAACGGCCAGAAACGTGAACACAGAAAAGGAAACCCGGCGACTCGCTCGAAATTTCGTCATTATAGAGAATTTCTCCCGTTTAGAAACACGCACTCCAATGGTTTCTGAATAGAGCAAACGCTCGGGTTTGCAAATAGAGAAATTCACGCCGCCCGAGCTATGGTATTTTCGGAACGTGAAAGCCCTCCTGCGCCTCGCCTTGCCGACCTCCGCGATGTTTCTCGGCATCATGCTCATGGGCGTCGTCGACATGCTTTTCGTCGGGAAATTAGGCCCGGCGGCCCTCGGGGGCCTCGGACTCGGAAACTCGATTTTCTCTTGGATCATGACGATCGGGATCGGCGTGATCTTCGGCCTCGATTTTCCGGCGGCCAGCGCCATCGGCGCCGGCGACCGACCGCGCGCCTTCCGGGTTTTCATTCAGGGTCTCTACATTTCGACCGCTTTGGCCGTTCCGGCGGCCCTCGTAACGTGCGGAATCGCGTTCGTCCTCCACCGATTCGGCCTGAATCCCGAGGTCATTCCCTTCGCCCGTCAGTTCATGCTCGTAACGGCGAGCAGTTTTCTTCCCATCTTCGTCTTCAACACGGCGAAATCCTATCTCCAGGCCCAGAGCATCGCCGTCCCGACGTTCGTCGTGCTCGTGATCGCGAACGCCTTGAACTTCTTTCTCGACGCCGCGTTCATCGAAGGGCGGTTCGGATTTCCGAATCTCGGGTACAACGGGCTCGCGATCGCGACGGTCACCGGCCGGTTCGTCATGGCGGCGATGCTCGTCGGTTACGTCTTCTGGCGCGAGTATCGCGCGCGGGTCATCGTCCTGGTCCATGGGATCTTCCGGTTTCATCCCGAAATCATTCGTGAAATCCTCAAACTCGGGGTGCCGGCCTCGGCCCAGATGCTCCTCGAGGTCGGCGTCTTCTCCCTTTCGACTGCGTTGGCGGCGAAGTTCACCTCGGTTGACCTCGCCGCTCACCAGGTCGTCCTGAGTACGGCCTCCGTCCTTTTCATGGTACCGCTCGGAATCGGCTCGGCGGCCGGTTCGCTGGTGGGCCAGGCCGTCGGTTCGAAGGATATCCTCCTCGCGCGGCGGACCGGAAATTCGGCGCTCCTCGTCGGATTCGGATTCGCCCTCGTTTCGTCGACGTTGCTGATCGTCTTCGCTTCGCCCGCCCTCGGTATCTACACCCATGACGGCGCCGTCATCGAGGCGGCCAAGAAAATCCTATTCGTCGCCGCCCTCTTTCAGATCTCGGACGGCGCCCAGGCGATCGCGACCGGCGCGCTTCGCGGGCTCGGAAACACGTTCGTCGCCGCGGTCGCGAACGGCGTCGGGCACTGGGGCATCGGACTCCCGCTCGGTCTCTACCTCGGATTCGTCCGCGGAATGGGACTCCAGGGGATCTGGATCGGCCTCGCGGCCGGTTTGACGACGGTGGCGATGACGCTGGTTTATTTCTGGTGGCTCGCGAGCCGAGAAATCGCGGACGCCGAGTCGATACCGGCTTAAAGCTTCGGCCCGGCCGCACGTTTCAAGCGGTCGGCGATGGCGAAGGCGATTCCATGACTTTCCAAGGCCGCCGGCGGCACCGGTTCGGTGACGAGGAAATCGGCGTCCGACGCGTCGAGCGCGCGCAGCATCCGAAAGAGATTTCGACCCGCCTCTTCCCAGTTCCCCGTTTCCGAAAGGGACTCGGCGACGACCGGAAGTTCGAGGATTTCCGCGAGCGTCTCCGCGGCCAGGGAGGCCTTTCCGGAAACCGTCAAGAGTCCTACCTTTTTCGGCCTCGCCGGACCGAGAGACGGCGGTGTCATCATGAGCGCGACGGGATTCGGCAGAATCAGGAACGGTTTCGAAGGGGAGTAGTGGCTCGCGAGCCGTCCGG
>JAYVXM010000611.1:0-3133 GCA_043785205.1 Bdellovibrionales bacterium | reverse complement strand
TAAAAAAAGCCTGTATCTATGCACTTCTGAAGAAACTTCATAGCCGGCGAGAACTTCTTCCGCCCCAAGACGTCAGTTACACCCGGTCGCCCATCATGGAGGGATATCTTCAGAAGGTCGATCAGATCGGCCCGGGCGAGAACGTCGTTATTTACGGAGAGACCGGGACCGGAAAAGAGCTAACGGCGAAACGACTGAACGTTAATGCCATGGTCGGGATGGGCCTAAAAATCCGCCCGCTCGTCATGATCAACTGCGGTGGCATCACCGAAACCTTACAGACCACGGAATTCTTCGGCTACGTCCGGGGCGCGTTCACGGGTGCTAATCGAGATACTCCCGGGCTTCTCGAAAAGGCCGAGGGCGGTGATTTATTCCTAGATGAACTTCAGAACGCACCGAAGAAACTCCAAGAGTTACTCATGCGCGTTCTGCAAGACAAAGAGTTCACGCCGGTGGGCGGCGCGACTCCGAAACGACTCAACGTTCGGTTTATCACCGCGCTCAATAAAAATCCGGTCGAGGCGAAGAAGTCGGGCACGCTCATGACCGATCTTCTGGCGCGAATTCAGCAGGAGTACCTGGTTATTCCGGCGCTAAGGGAACGCAAAGGCGATGTGCCGGCTCTCGTAGAATATTTCCTGGACCAAGACGGGAAAGCCGACAAGAGATTTTCGGCGGACGCGATTTCGCTTCTCGAACAAGCCGCCTGGCCTACGAACGTCCGAGGCCTGAGGAATGTCGTTCTTGAAGCTGTCCGGCATAGCAAGACGCCGGTGATTAATTCCGAGGGACTTTTAAGACTTCGTTCAGTTCAAGAGATGCTCGAAGAGGCGGTGCCTAGTTCCATGCCGAACCTAGGGCCGGCGGGAAATCCGAGTTCCCAAGTTCTCGACGTGAGGGTCGAGGATTTAATTACTGCCTGGCTCGAAGCCGATGAGCCACTTGATCAACCCCTGAAAAAGGTCGAAGGGAGAATTTTAGCTCACCTTTGGCGAGAGCATGCAAGCGTCGCCCAAGTTTCCCGACGGTCGCGCCTGCCAGAGACGACGGTCAGGCGGAAACTCGCCGAGTACGGGATCTTTCCCGCTAAGACGTCCACGTAAAGACGCTGATCTCCCGATACTTCAGATCGTGAGCGCCCGCCGAACATAGTTTCGGTGGGCGCATTCGCTTTCGCACGGCGGTCGTCTTTTGAAATCACACATGGTTGCCACACTCCAAAATCCTCCGAAATGGAGGATTCGTCCTCCGTTTCGGAGGAAATTCCTCCATTTCGGAGGATTTTTAAGCCCCGTTTATGTGATTTCAAGCACTTAGCTCCGGACCAAACCCTGCTCTTAGAGACTCCGAGAACGCGGACGTTACCGCGGTCAGAAAAACGGAGTCCAAATGAAGAACTGCAAGGTAAGCGCCCTAGTCTCGGTCCAAAGCGCGGTGCTCGGATGATTAACAAAATCGTCACGGCGTCCAGCTCCGAAGAAGTATCGGTCAAGGAATTCAACGCCGACCATTCCGCGAGTCTTCCGCTAGGGCACGGGTGCTCTCAGCGGATCGCCCATATCGATCCCGAGGCCGATGACCTCGACGGGGATGAGATTTCGTCCGCTCTCGGCGATGGGTCCATCGACGAACCTGAACGATATGATCTCTACGACATTTTCACTCGGCACCTCCCGAGCTTGAAATCCCGAGGAGAGTCCGATGACGAATGAAAGAAGCGTCGAGGTGAAAGCGCGCCTGGAGAAGATGCTAGCCGAAGTCAGACGGTTCATGGGGACGATGCCGGGTGAACTCCTTAATATCGCCGAGAATCAGGCGAAAATATTTAAGGATGACCTCGGGCACGCGCAGGATGAGCGGATCCTTGATTCCCGGATCGCCGTCAATGATCAGCAACGCATGCTCGAGGGACGGATTACGACTGCCCTTCGGAAACTGAAGCTCGGCACGTTTGGGGAGTGTGACCGCTGCGAAGAGGCGATCGATGCGAAGCGGCTGGCCGTTCAACCCTTCGCTAACTACTGCATGCGTTGTCAAACCTTGGCCGAATACCGCGGTGAATTCAGCCCCCTCGTTCGCCAAGTCGCGGTGGTGTTTTGAAATAATGGTTCCGGCCAACCCTAAGTTTCTAAAAAAAATGGAGATCCCAATGATGAAAGTCGCGTTTTTGTTTTTGATGGCTGCCACGTTGCTCGGCTGCGGAACGGTTTGTAAACGAGATGAAACCGCCAATGAGTGCCGAGACCGGGGATACGAGCCTTCGGTGAATACCCACGAACACGACTTCGGCCACCACGGCTATCGATAGTCCGGCGGCGAAGTATCGGTCTGAATCTACGGAGCTTTCGAAAGGAAATAATACCAGATGAATCAAGAAATGAAGAACACGTATGTGCGGGACTTTTTGCGGCTAGCCTCGCCGGCGCGTTCATCCGACCGCAATGAACCCGGTAGCGTTTTTACGAATTCGGACTACGAAATCGTGAGGGCTGCGGTCGGGAATCTCCCGGAAAGCGAGGCGCTCGTCATCCTCCTTCGTTTTTGGAAGAAATTCGATCTAGAAACGATCGCCCGCGCGCTCGGGATGCGGACCGCTACCGTAGAAAAGAATCTCCACTCTGCTTTTAGGGCTCTTCGGTCGGTGTGCATAAACGATTCCGGCTTCAGCCGACACAGCGTCTCCAGACAGGCCGCCTAATTTTCGATGCTCCACTGCGCTCGTCGTTCAACAATCGAAAACCAATAAAAGGAAGTAAATACATGGGTCAAATCACGTCTATTCGTTCGAATGAGAAATCTGGCTGGGAAAATTACGGGGACGACGCCGTCAAGGGAACGGTCGTCTCTCGGTTCGATGTTTTCAAGGGGTACAAAGACGAATCCGGAAAGGTGACGAAAATTAAATCTCTCGGCTCCGCTTACATCCGGGAGGGACTGAAGACGTACACGCTTCATCTCAAGACGTTTCTAAAGGATACCTACTATCTTCTTCCGAACACGAAGCAGATCTCGACGACCGCCGACTTCGTTATCCTCACCCGGGAAATCGCTCAGAATTCCGGAAAGAAATACTTCTGGAACAACGTCGGTGAAGCGCGAGCAATGACCGGCGAGAACGCGGGGCTCCTCG
>JAYVXM010000610.1:0-3141 GCA_043785205.1 Bdellovibrionales bacterium | reverse complement strand
ATCCAAACTTGTCCGCATTCCGTCCGTGAAATTCTAGCGCGCGTCACGGGCGACCCATTCCGCTTTCCACCGGTTCGCGAGGTCGTCCCCGGACCGATTCACCCGCGCTTGCGTGAACCGATTCGTTCGCCAGAGGCGGATCAGAAGCCGCGTGTCGCTCCCCTCCCAGTCGAGGGGTTGCGCGCCGATCGTATCCGGTGGGGGACGCGACCATTTCAAGTTCGGAAGCGGGAGGAAAAGATCGCCGCGACCGTCGCATCCGCGGGCGGCGAGCCAGCGGGCCTGTCGGATCCGCCATTCCGCGCGCTCCGCTTCCTGAATCGCGACCTCCGCTTCGAGCGCGGGCTGGGCCGCTTCGATCGAGGCGCCGTACGTGGGTACCGCCGTCGCGGCGGCGGCCGCCCGTTCGGCCCGAAGGCGAAGATTCGAGGACTCGATCGTGTTTTGGATGCGGACGAGCGCGAGGGCCGCGCCTTCCGCGCAGCGATCGAGCCGGAGCTGAACCTCTGCCTTCGAGCGCCAAAACGTCGCATACCCGAGCGTAAAGAGAATGGCCGCCACGAGAACCACCGTCAGGAGGAGAAGGGGAACCGCGATACTCCCGCACTCCCGTCCGCTCGCCGGCGATCGATCTTCGGTAGAAAAAGCGTTTCCGTATGCGATCCGCATTTCAGTTTTCCTTCCACTCCGTCCGGAACGTTCCGAATTTCTCCGCCTTCCCTTCGAAATTCCCCGAAGGTTCTCCCTTCGAGGCCCGCGCGAACCGCCTCGAAGACGAGGCGCGTGCACTCGGTTCGCCGGTTCGTTTCCCGGAGGAGCCATCCCGTCCCGACGATCGCCAGGGCGATCACCGGGACGACCGCCACGAATTCAACGAGGGTTTGACCGTCCTCGTTAGCCATCCGAATTCACGGACATGGATTGAATCTTCTGTTTCGCCGCCCGAAATCGGTTCTCGATGACTCCACCCATCTGGGTCACGACGGTAATGCTCGCGATCGAAATGAGAATCAAAAGAACCAGGTATTCGGTCAGGCCTTGGCCGCGTTCGTTATTTAGGATCGTCATGCGTTCCCTCCGTCCGGGAGATTGAAAATTCCGCGCCCACCCGGACCCTGCCAAATGGCCCGGACCGCGAGTCCCGTACGGTTTCCGGAGCGGGGGACTTCCGGCCGGACTCCGGTTGACTAAACTCGTCAAACCCCGTTAGGATCGAGGGGAGTGGACCAGAAACGACGCCTCTTTATCTATGACCGCAAGGAAGTCGGCATCCTCATCCTCCTCGGGGTCGGAGTTGCGCTCTTCGCGTTCACGCTCGGCGTCCACCTCGGAAAGCAGGTCGTGCCGAAAGCGGTCGAAGTCGCCGGCGAGGCGAAACCGGTCGATCCGCTCCTTCCCGCGGAAACCCAGGCGCCGAGTCGCGTGGAAATCTCCCAGGAAGTGAAAAACGTTCCGGCCGCGGTCGACGAAACGCTCGACCAGAGTTTGCGCGACGAGATCGCGAAGACGGGGATGAAGGTCGACCGAGCACGCCAAGTGGACCTCCCGACCGAAGTTCATAAAGAAGCGAGCCGGCCCGAAGTGGGTACCGATCCCGCTCCGAAGAAAATCTCGGCGAAGGAAAAGACGCAGGCCGAGCCCAAGTCGGAGCCCGCTTCCGAACGCGCGGCCACCGCCGGCGCTTCCCGCTATACCTTACAAGTCGGGTCGTACCCGAGCCTCCACGAAGCCGAACCGGAACTCCTCAAATTGAACGAGAACGGCCTTCGTGCCGAAGTTCGTGAAGTCGAGCTCGCCGGGAAAGGGAAGTGGTTCCGCCTTTTCGTCGGCCAGTTCGAATCCGTGAAGGACGCCGAAAAAGCCGGCAAGAGCTTCAAGAAGGAACGCCGGATCGCCGAATTCGTCGTCGTCCGGGCGCCGTCTTCCACTTCTCAGGAATAAGTGCGGTTCGCGGTTACGGGCGACCCCAGGTGTAGCCCTTCGTTTGGAGCCACTCCTTGACGAGAACGCGGAACCGATTCTGAGCGGCGTCGACGCCCGGCGTCCCGCCGTTCCCGAGATCGTCACAATGAGCGGCGCCCTGGATGAGCATTGCTTCGGCCGAAGCCGGTACGTTCCGGCGGGCCGGATTGATCGCGAGGTGCTGCCACGGATCGTCCGAGCCGTTCGTGAAGAACGTCTTCGAGATCTTTCCGTCGAGGATCGGTTGGTAGTACGTCCGATTGATATAGGTCGTGTCCACGGTCCCGCGGATACCGAACATGCGGTTACAGATCTCGTTATGGTACGGGAGATCGATCCTCGGGGAGCGTGACGAGAACTTCGGATCGTGGTACGCGACCTGCCAGTAACCGAATTCCGTACAGGATTGGTAGAGCCATTGGCGCATCCCGTTCTTCCGGTAGTCGTCGACTTTCTCCGAAAGATTTCCCTGCGCGGTGTCTTCGATCGTCGTCATTCCGAAATCGGAAAAAAGCTTCAACCCGAGTTTGGCGTACGCGGTCTTCGCGTCGGGCGCGCTCTCGATCGTCGAGCAGAATTCGGCGCGTGATCCGTACTGGATCGCCATCGCCGCCATATCGGCCACGATATAGAGGAAGTCGACGTCGTCGTTCACCGCCGCTGAACCAAAGAGGGTTTTCACGGACGTACGCGAAGCCGGGTTCGCGAGGTCGCTCTCGACCGAGGCGGTCACTTTTTGGATCGCGGCCAGGCAGGACGCCGGGACGACGGTCGCGACTTGGTAGTCGTATTCTTCGAACTCGGCCTTCGCCTGGACGGGGCCGGACGAAGCGAGCGATCCGGCGATCGTCTTCGGGTAGGTGAGGCGGTAGTAGGCGGAGAGCGCGCCGGAGTAGGAGCCGCCGACCGCGATCCATTCTCCCGTGAGTTTCTTCTGGGTCTTCACGTAGGATTGGAAGGCATCGAGATCGGCCAGCGCTTGATCGGCTGAAAGGTACTTCATATTCGCCGGCGAAAAGTCCGAGACCGGCATCGAATCGCCGTAGTAGCGGTGCTCGAGCGTCACCGCGTACGCGTGGAGTTCCTTCGCGAGCGTCGCCGCGAAGCCGTTCGCGGGGGAGCAGCGGGATTCGCCGCAAATATAATAGATGACCGGTGCGTCGTAGCCCGAGGCGTACG
>JAYVXM010000609.1:0-3149 GCA_043785205.1 Bdellovibrionales bacterium | reverse complement strand
ACTGCTAGATCGGAAGAAAATTCAGGATACTTAACGAAAAAAGTCAGGTATTAAATTTAATAATGGCGCATCACGTTAAATGCTGCAATCAGAAGGCGTTATCGTAGCCATAGATTCGCAGGGAGACTGAAATTCCCACGCTATTATACCCGTCCGCGCCCTGCGGAGTGATGTAATAAACCTCGGGTGATAGACCGATACTCGTCCGGGAGTCCGAGCCGTGTTTAAGGACGAGGTCGAGTCCGGCTCGCGCACCGATCGCGAAGATCTGGGCGATGTGGTTGTCGGCTGAGGAGGGATCCGGCCCCGACTGAACTCCGAACGTGCCCATTAAGGATAAGAATCCGAGGCGCGGACCAAATCCGAACATGGCTTGATCGACCGTCGAATCCTTCGTTTTCGGCGTTCCGGTGAAATCGAATTGAAGTTGAAAAAGATTATCGAGCATGAAGCCGATCCCGGCGTTGTAGCCGAGGCCGCCGACGGAGCTGCTCACCCCCGCCGCGGACGTCGCCGGAGCCAGGGAGTAACTCCCTTTGCCGGTCAGGGTCCCGTAACTCGGCCCGAGCGAGAGCCAGAGCACGAGGTCCTTCGACTTGATCCGATCGGACATCGAAACGTTTTTAAGTTCGTTCGTACTCGAAAATTCCGACGGTCCCGCCATCGTGGGCGTGGCGGTCGGAACGTCAGTGAGGCCGGTGTCGGCCGGCGGCGTTTCGGCGCCCGCCTGTTCCTTAGGGTCACCTTCGAGCGGAAGGGCGGGAATTTCTTCGCCCGGCGGCGTTTCGACCGAGGTCGCGTCGGGCGGTGGAGCTTCCGCCGCCGCGGACGAAGTCGGTTCGGCGGGCGCTCCGGGAACCGGCGGCGGCGGCAATTCGGCTCCGGCGCTGGCTCCGCCCTCGATCGGGGAAAGTCCGGCGTCGGATCCCTCGACGGGTGGCGGCGGGAGATCCGGCGGAGCATCCGCCGCACGAAGCGGGTAGCTCGGGAGGAGCAGACCGAAAGTAATCGAAAGAACTACACACCTCAGACCGACGGATCTGGCTTTGAGCATCTTCCTCTAGAATGCACGGTGTCTTTCGGAGATGCAATTCGTCGCTCGAAAACGCGTGATGAAGAATCGTCAAAATTAGGACGCTGTCGGCGCTGGACGTCCCTCCCGCCGTTCGCTTTAATCGCGTCATGATCCTTCTAACCGCCGCCGCGCTCCTCAGCGCGTTCGCTTCCGCCGAAGAGGCCCCGCTCATCCGTTTCGAATATGCCCCGGGCGAAATTCCGAAACTCTGCGACGCCGCGATCGACCGCATGAAAGCCGAAGTCGACCGGATCAAGCGACGGCCCGCCTCCGAGCTAAAAGCGATGCCGAACTCCCTCCTCGCTTTCGAAAACGCCAGTGCCGCGCTCGGCGAAGCGACGACGCCCCTCGTGTTCATGTCGGACGTTTCCAAGGACGCGAATCTGCGGGCCGCGGGATCCGCCTGCGAGGAAAAGGTCGGCCAGTACTTCCCGACGCTCATGACCGATAAGAAACTTTTCCTCGCCCTGAAGCGTGCCGCGCCGACGACGGTCGAGGAACGCCGGCTCGCGTCCGAGACCTTTCGGGGCTTCGAAAAGAACGGCATGGCTCTGCCGGAAGATAGGCTCGAAAAGCTGAAGGCGCTCAAGCAAAAGCTCGCGACCTTGGAGGCGAAGTTCTCCCTCAACTTGAACAACGACCGCACCACCGTCACCTACTCGAAGACCGATCTCGAAGGCGTTCCGGACGCGTTTCTCGCCCGCCTTTCGAAGACGGACGACGGAAACTACGTCGTCACCGCGAAATCGACGGACTATCTCCAGGTCATGGAGAACGCGACGAAACTCGAGACCCGTAAACGTATGATGCGCGCTTACCTAAGCCGCGCCGCGGATGAGAACACGAAGCTCCTCGAGACCGCGGTGCGAACGCGGGCGGCCGCGGCCGCGCTGCTCGGCTTTCCATCCTGGGCCGACGTGGAAATGAACGGGCGCATGGCGAAAAAGTCGGCGACGGTCCTTCGGTTTCTGAACGGCCTGAAAACCAAGCTCATCGCCCGCAAAAATCGCGATCTCGCGAAGCTCCTCGCGTTCAAGAAAGAACTCGACCCGAAAGCGACCGCGATCGAAGCGGCCGACGTCGCCTTCCTGAGCACCCAATTAAAAAAGAAGACGTTTACGCTCGACGAAGAGCAGGTCGCCGAATATTTTCCGGCCGAAAAGACGATGGACGGATTGTTCGATATTTATTCGACGCTGTTCGGAGTGAAGTTCGTCGAAGCGAAAGACGCGAAAACCTGGGCCGAGGGCGTCCACCTCTACGAAATCCACGACACGGCTACCGGGGAACTTCGCGCCTATTTCTACAAGGACACGATTCCGCGCGAGGGAAAGTACGGCCATGCCGCCGCGTTCTCGCTCGTCTCGGGCCGGCAGGTCGGCACGAAGTATTCGAAGCCGATCTCGGCGATCGTGGCGAATTTCACGCCGCCCGCGAACGGGCGCCCCTCGCTCCTCCAGCACGAAGAAGTCGAAACGCTCTTTCACGAGTTCGGACACGTCATGCACCAAACCCTCACGAAGGCGCCGTACTCCTCGCTCTCCGGATCGAGCGTCGCCCAGGACTTCGTCGAAGCGCCGTCCCAGATGCTCGAGAACTGGGCTTGGAACAAGGACATCCTGAAACGGATCTCGTCCCACTACCAAACCGGTAAGCCGTTGCCCGACGAATGGATCGCGCGCCTACTCGCGGCGAAGGATTTCAATCAGGGCTACGATTATATCCGCCAGCTCCTCTTCGGGCTCTTCGACATGAAGATTCACTCCGCCCATCCGCCGGCGGACGTGACGAAAACCTACGCAAAGATGCATCGGGAACTCTTCGGTTACCCAATCCTCGAGGGAACGCATTTTCCGGCGAGCTTCGGGCACCTCATGGGCGGATACGACGCCGGCTATTACGGCTACCTCTGGTCGGAAGTCTACGCCCAGGACATGTTCTCCCGCTTCGAACGCGAAGGGCTTCTGAACGCGAAGACGGGCGCGGATTATCGGCAGGCGGTCCTGGAAGCCGGCGATATGCAGGACGCGATCGAACTCCTCCGTCGATTTCTCGGGCGCGAACCGAATTCCCA
>JAYVXM010000608.1:0-3151 GCA_043785205.1 Bdellovibrionales bacterium | reverse complement strand
TAAAATCATAGGCATCCACGGGGAGGACTCCATAATCATAGACATCCCGGTAGCCATGAAGCTTAAGCCGGAAGGTTTGGAGCAAGCTCGCCCCCAATTCCGCCGAGTCGAGCGAATCGTAGGGAGACAAAAGAGTAACGATCTTCGGAGTCGAAAAAATACGGTTCACTACGAGTCCTCATTTCGGCGGCGAAATTCATTCAACAAATCACGCTTGGATTCCGATCGGAATGGATCGAATAACACTTGAGAGGAAATGATCCATGAGAAGCGTCGAAGGCCTTAAACCGGTGAAAAATATGAGTAAAGACACCCTAACCGATGAAAGTGCCTTCTATCGTGAACTCACCTCCCGAAATTTCCACTTCGTGACGTCGGAAACCCAACGGCGTCTCTCGGAACTCGATGTTCTGGTCGCCGGTTGCGGCAGTACGGGCGGCGCCTGTATCGAATCGCTCGCCCGGGTGGGCGTGAAAAAATTCCGCCTCGCGGACAACGGCGACTATGAGATCACCAATTTGAACCGCCAACACGCGCGGCTCGACTCGATCGGCGAAAATAAAGCGGTCTTTCACGCTGGGGAAGTCCGCGCGATCAATCCGTTCGCAACAACAACCGTTTACTCGGGCGGATTGACGCCGGAAAATGTGGAAGCCGCCGTGGCGGGCGCCAACTTCGTCATGGACGGGGTGGACGTCACGAGCCGCGCGGGGATGGCCATGAAAATTCGCCTTCATGAGGAATGCGCTAAACGCCACCTCCCGGTATTTACCGCGCTCGATCTCGGCTATCGGCAGTGGGGGATGTCATTCGATTACCGGCGTCCGGACCTTCGTCCCCTGGGTGGAAAATCTGCGGCCGCGAGCGCGAAGAATCATCCGATTTCGGCACTTTTCACCCTCTACCCGCTCGATGCCCTCCCCGACCATGCCCTCGTCCTCGTCGACGATCTCCTCCACGGCCGGATTCCGTTCGCGAGCCAACTCGGCGCCACGAGCGATCTCCTGTCGTCGATCATCGTCGCCGCGACGATCCGTTATGTCGAAACCGGGGACGTCGTGCCGGGCTGGTCCATCGACCTTTGGAAGATGAAGAGCGGCGACGGCTGGATAGAATCGTTCAAATCGAAGCTTCGGAACCGCGCGCTTCGCCGCCGGATCGAAGCCGGTATTCGGGCGGATCTCTTTCGGGTCTAAGCCCGACCGGGATTTTGGACGAGCGCGAGGAAGGGCCGCCACGCCGTCCGCTCCCAATCGGCGAACGCGTCAGCGTAAGGATAATGACCGAGCTCCGGAAACGCGATCCATTCGAGCGGGCGCTTTCGGGTCGGAACCGCGCGTGCCGCGGCCACCGCGAGTGCGAACGCATCTAGGGATTCGTAGGGATCGTGCCCACCCGCGCAAACGAAGGTCGGAACATCAGGTGCGAACGTGGTCCGTAACGAAACGCGGTTCATTCCCATTCCCCTCAAAATCCGATCGCGCATTTCGGGTTCGGGCGCACAACCCGGCCCTCCGAGCCCACCCGCCCAGCGCATGAGCGTGTCGATCGTGCGAAAATAATGGGTCATGAGCGCGGGGCTCTCGAACGCGAGCCCGACCCCAGAAAAAAGTGCCGGCGAATCGATACGAGGATCGGCGTCTACTGCGCGCGAAAGTTCGGCCATCCTTCGCGCGCGGTCCTCGTCGCCGCTCGCGTGAAAATCCGCCTCCCCCATGCGGAGGACGGCGCGGAAAACGCGGTAAAGATCGAGCGTCGGCGGCGTATGGAGGATACCGGCCACCCCTGACTGAAGGCCCTGCTTCGTGAGTTCGGCGTAGAGAACCTCCGCGAGAATCGAGCCGTACGATTCGGTAACGATCACGTACGGAGCGGTGAAGGACCGGGCCGCCGCGACGAGCGAATTCACCAGATTTTTCCACGCCGGAGCATCGCCCGCCGGTACGGAGTCCCCGCGAGTGGCGGAGGGCTCGTTCCACAATAGAGTCGGACCGGTCCGCCGAAAAAGGTCTTCGAGATACCCCTTCGCCGGACCCGAATTCAATCCCGGGCCGCTCGGTAAAAACAGAATCCCCATTTCGCTCATGGGGGCAAACTTACACCGGTTTAAACGTAATTTCCGCGTTTAATTTTTTCGAGGATGATCTTTTCCGGCATCAACGGATCTCGTGGATTTACCGAAAAAAAGGCCTGCTGTTCGCAACGGCGCTTGTTCTTGATGAGCCAGTGAAGAATCTCGGTCAAACCCTTGTTCTTCTTATCGTGAAAGAACGGATCGTTCTTCAGTGCGTCCTGGGCCTTCTTGAGGGCGCGGACTTCCTGGGCATCGTTTTCCTTCACGCCGTAGTCCGGCAGGTCGTACTTCTTGATGTCCTCGGGCAGCACGCCGAGGAACTTCACGTCCGGCGCCGAGTAATCCTGGTTTCGGATGAGGGAAGCCGCCGAGCCCGCTTTCAACGTGCGAAAAATGTTCTGCATCGTATAGGCGTCGAGGTCGCCGAAGAAGTAGAGCGGGATGTTCAGCTCGTCCTGAATCAGTTTGCACCACCCGCGAACCGCGTTCGACGGGACGCCGGCGGCGCCGATGACGAGGGCGTTGTTCCGTTTCGTAAAGCCGTTCGCGACGAGCGTGTTCGCCGTACCTTCGGATTCGACGACGAGGGCGAAATCGAGCTTCTTCTTCGTCGTGAGCTTCAGGTTTTGGGGGCGGTTCTTCGGTTGGAACGGGCTCGTCCCGAGCTTCGAGAGGTCGACGGTGGCCTTCTCCCCGTCCGGCATCGTCTCGTGGACGATCAGGTTCTGAGAATAGGTTTGGCCGCCGCGGTCGTTCGCGTAGACGTTGAAGTCCTCGCGGTAGCACTCGAGCATCTCGCAGATAAAGTCGATGACGGAGTCCGATTCGTCCTGATCGGCGAAGTCGAGGGGCCGGTAAAATGGTCCTTTCTTCACTTCTCCCTTGGCGATGTAATACAATTCCCGCTTCGTGTTCACGCCGCCGGTCTCGAGATTCCGGAGCATGATTTCGAGGAGGAAGATCGCGCGGGACATCTTCTTCACCGAGCTCACGTTCAGCTCGGTCGCGACCTTCTTGTCACCGGCGGTCAGAAACCCGACTTTGTGATTATAGAAGGCGTTGTCGAGCGAACACTTC
>JAYVXM010000607.1:0-3157 GCA_043785205.1 Bdellovibrionales bacterium | reverse complement strand
GATTTCCCCGGAGGAGATCGGCCTTTTTCTAACTTGGAATTCATCCCGGTTTAACCCAGGAAAACTCGAATCGACTTAGTTCTTCTTCGTGTCGAGTTCGTCGTCGATCATTTCCGAAAACTGCTCGATCGGAAGTGCGCCGGCGACCATCTGGCCGTTGATGAAGAACGTCGGGGTAGAACGAACGCCGACCTTGTTGCCGTACTCGGAGTCCTTTTGGATTTGGGCCTTGAACTCACCCTTGTCGTAGCATTCCTTGGCTTTCGCTTCGTTCGCGCCGGCTTCCTTGGCGAACTTCACGAGGTTGTCGTTGTCGAGCTTGTCCTGGTTCTTGAACGCGATGTCGTGGAACTTCCAAAAGTCGGCGTCGCCGCCGATTTTCTTCACGCACATTCCCATTTCGGCCGCCGGTAGGGCGCGCTCGTGGAAAGGAAGCGGGTAGTTCTTGAACGTCACGGCGACCTTCGAGCCGTACTTCTTCACGATCTGGTGCATCGTTTCCGCGCCGCGGGAGCAGTACGGGCATTGGAAATCGGAGAACGCGATGATTTGAACTTTCGCGTCCTTCTTGCCGATCATCGGCGCGTCGCCGGTTTCGATCTGCACGCGTTCCATCGTCGGCTTCTTGAAGTAGACTTCGACCGGCTGTTTTTTCGTCAAATTCGCGAGGTAAGCGGAAACCTTGTCCTGACGCTTCTGATTTTCGAGGTAGCTCGTGATCCGTTGTTTGTATTCCGGATGTTCCTTGAGTTGTTCTTCAGGAATCTTCTTTTCCTTCACGAAGGCCTTGAACTCGGAATCGGACGTCGTGAGTTTTCCGACGATTTTCTCGGAGATGAATTGCTCGGTCGGCATGTTCGCCTTCTTCGCTTCGGCGCCGATAAGCTTTTCTTCCATCAGCTTGTTCAGGCGATCCATCTTCAGATCGTACTCGCGCTTCTTCAGCTCGTAGATGTCCGAGCGCGCATCGCCGATGAGTTCTTCTTCGGTGACTTCCACGTCTCCGATTTTCGCGACAACGCCCGGTTTCGCGGCGTCCTTCGTGACGATGTTCGGCTTCGCAGGCTTCGCTTGCGAGTCGGTACATGCGGTAAGCATCGTCAGTCCGGAGACGGCGATGAGGCTAAGAATGGCGTGCGAGTATTTCACGAGATTATCCTCTTTAGGTATGGCGAACGGTGAAGTCGAATTCGTATGTAAGATTACCGAATTAGCGTAAGGTCGCCCCGCAGCGGAGGCAAATAAAAACTTTTTTAGCTGACGCATAGCGCGCACGGACGAGTAGGACGCCCAGGAAGACTTGGATCACCGACCATGCCCAAAGGGCTTTCGGCGGAAGCTTTCCCGAACTCTGAATCCAAAGAAACGCGGCGAAGGAAACGCCGAAGATCGCCTGAAGCGCGACCGGAAAGGGCCGAGCGTTCCGGAGACGCATCGGGCCAGAACATTTTTCGCAGATCCCATCGGCCGTCGCGGAAACGGGGCCCGTACCGGACGGAGTGCCGAGCGCGTCCGAGGAAGCCTTTTCGTCAGAAGGTTTGGAGGAGGTCATGGAGCCTCAAGAGACCGAGCCAGTTTCCGTCGCGGTCGGTGACGGGCAGAACGTTGATTTGGGATTTCCGGTTTTCCATCAGGGCGATCGCGTCCCGAGCCGGCATTTCGGGAATCGCCGTCGTCGGGTTCTTCGTCATCACTTCCGATGCCCGAAGTTGGAAAAAACGTTCGCGGTGACTAAGCGCCTTTCGGATGTCGCCGTCCGTGATCAGTCCGAGGAGCTTCCGTTCGCGCACGACGAGGACGGCGCCGAGGCGTTTCTGGGTCGCGACGACGACGACCTGGTCCATCATCGTGTCTTCGTTCACGAGGCCGACGTGATCGACCTTCTGCATGGCGTCCGCGACGGAGAGGTTCAGTTTGCGGCCGATGCTTCCGCCGGGATGGTTCCGCGCGAAACTTTCGGCGTCGAAATTCCGCAGCTTCATCAGCGTGACGGCGAGCGCGTCGCCGATCGCGAGCGAAAGGGTCGTACTCGTCGTCGGCGCGAGGTTATGCGGACAGGCTTCCTGGGCGACCGACGCGTCGATCACGGCGTCCGCGGACTCGGCGAGGTGGGAGCGGAGGTTTCCCGTCACCGCGATGATCGGCGCTTTCAAGGCCTTAAAAGCGGGCAGGATCCGCAGAAGTTCTTCCGTGTTTCCGGTGTAGGAATAGGCGAGGACGACGTCCTTCGATTGCATGTAGCCGAGATCACCGTGCAGACCTTCCGTCGGGTGAAGGTAAATCGCCTGGGAGCCGGTCGACGAAAGCGTCGCTGCGACCTTGCTCGCGATCTTCCCGGATTTCCCGACCCCGGTAACGACGATTTTTCCGCCCGCTTCGAGCGCGGACTGGAGGAGCTTCGTCGCTCGCACCCAACCGGTCGCGCGGGGATCCGCGACGTTCTCGAGCGACCGCGCGGTATTCAAGATCGTATCGCCTTCAAGCGTCAACGTCCGGCGAATTTCGGAAAGGAGTTCGGCGTCTTTCATCTTATCCTTATCGACTATCGACGGCGAGTTGACAGACTGCAATAGAATTCTGCACACTGAAAGGGATGCTCCGATCGACGCGAATCACGCTTTTTCTCTCGGCACTCGGGCTCCTTCTCGCGACCGGCTGCATGACCGCGTACAAGAAGTCGGTCGGGGCGAACACCCAGACGAATTATAATCGGGTCTATACCACCGACTTCAATACCGCCTGGCAATCCGTCCTCGACTCGATGAAATCGATCCGCCTCGACGTCACGAATCGCGAGGCCGGATTCCTCCAGTCCCGCTGGATGGACAATACGAAGGAAAAAAATTTCACCGACGGTGACGGGTCGACCGCGCCGTACATGCGCGCGCAATACCGATTCAAGGTCACGGTCGCGAAGGGCGTTTACCACCGCGTCTCGGCGGTGAAGGTCACTGTCCAACGCGAGCAGTTCGCCCAGCGCGACGCCCTCGACGACTTTCGTCCGCTCGAAAGCGATTCGATCGAAGAGAACACGCTCCTCTACCGGATCGGCCGGATCATCGCCGTGAAAACGCGGCTTACGAAACTCGAAGAGGACCAGACGAAACTCGAAATCCAGAAGGCCGCCGCGAGCGCGCCCTCGGCGGGTCCGGAGGAA
>JAYVXM010000606.1:0-3160 GCA_043785205.1 Bdellovibrionales bacterium | reverse complement strand
TGGGAAGGCTTTCACGAAGGGGAGCGGAAGGACAAAGGGATGAACCTCTTTCGGTTCGACCAACTCATTCTCTCCCGCCAGCTTGACCCCGAGACCCTCGGACGTTTCGAGGAAGCCTCCCGAAAGAACCTCGAGCTCGATCTCGATGCGAAAGAGTTCGATCGGTACGAGCTCGAAGTCCGGTTTCGCCAAAATCCGTTTCCGTTCCGCGAACCCGCCGAGCTCGTTTCCCGTTCGCCGTCCGGCGGGTGGGTTCGCCTTTCCGTGTACCAGGATCCGAAGACCTCCGTCCGGGTTGGCGCGTGGATCCCGGTCGACGCCGTGAAAACGAAGGGCGATCCGAAGATCGTCGCCGAACGCCGCCTCCTTCGTGAAATCCGCGAAAGTCTCCCGGGCCTCGCCATCGATTCGAACCAGGCGGAAATCACCACCGAAATCCACCGGGAACGCCGCTTCAAGTGCGGCATCGGCGTCCGCGGAAAAGCCGCGCGCGTCTGGCACGCGCACCACCGAAGCTACCCGCAGATGGGCGAATACGGCCCGATCCTCGCCGCGATCGAAATCGCGCGGCGCCGGGCGCGGAAGAAAAAACGCGTCCTTCCGATTTAGGCGATCGGGGAAGGAGCGATGGCTTGAAAATTCTACTCTTCCATCCGGTTCCCCTTCCGCCGAAAAATTACGGGGGCGTCGAGCGCGTCGTCCTTTGGCTCGCCGAGGGACTGCGGGACTTCGGTCACGACGTCACCGTCGCCGCCCTCGAGGGAAGTCGCCTTCCGCGCGGAGTGGCGCTCCTGCCAATTCCCGCCGCGGACCGTTCCGCCGCCAGTCTCGTGGCGTGCCTCCCCGCGGGGATCGAGATCGTTCATTTCCAAGCCCCGCCCGAGGCGGATTACTTCCGAGTCGGCGCGCCGCCGGCCGTGACCACGATTCACGGAAACGGCCGGCCCGGCGAGACGTTCTCCCCGAACACCGTCTTTCTTTCGCGGAACCACGCTGAACGGCACGGACGGAAGACGTTCGTATACAACGGCGCGAACCCCGAGGAGTTCGCGCTCTCCTCCACGCTCGGGGTGACGAAGCGCGCGGGCGCGCCGCTCTTTCTCTCGAAGACGACGCTCCGAACGAAAAATCTCGCCGGCGCGATCCGGATCGCGTCCCGGTCGCGAATGAAGCTCACCGTCGCGGGCGGAAATCGTCCGCTCGGACTTCGCCTCCGGACGCTCCTCGCGGGTGGGCGTTTCGTCGGCCCGGTCGCGGGCGCGACGAAAATGAGGCTCCTCGCCGAAGCGTCGGCGCTTCTCTTTCCGGTCCTCTGGGACGAACCGTTCGGTCTCGTGATGGTCGAGGCGATGCTCTCGGGGACGCCGGTCGTCGGTTCCCGTCGGGGAAGTATTCCCGAGATCGTCGGCCCCGACGCGGGTTTCGTCGTCGATCTTCCGCGGGACGACGCGGACGAAGAGGCCTACGTGCGATGGTCGGAGGCCTTGCATGCGGTGCAAAAGCTCGATCCGGTCGCCTTGCGCAAACACGCGATCGAACGATTCTCCCACCATCGCATGGCGGAATCGTACCTCGAAGTGTACAAACAGATCATCCGAGGAGAGCCGCACCCATGATCGCCCGATACTCCCGCGACGCGATGACGTCGATTTGGCAAGAAGACGCGAAGTTCGCGCGCTGGCTCGAAGTCGAACTCGCCGTCGCCCAGATCCAGCTTCGCGAGCGGATACTGCCGCGCAAGGAGGGGACGGAAATGATTCGCGCGGGCGCGCGCGTGCTCAAGTCGGAATTTCGCGGTAAGCGCGCCGCCGGGAGCGTTGCCCGAATCTCGGAACTCGAGCGCGACCTGAAGCACGACGTGCTCGCGTTCACGACGTTTTGCGCCGAAAAAATCGGCCCTTCGGGCCGCTTCTTCCACTACGGACTCACGTCGACCGACGTCGTCGACACGGCGATGGCGCTCGCGGTTCAGGCGTCGGGGAAAATCCTCCTCGCGAGTCTCGATCGGGTCTTGAAGGAGTTGAAGCGACTCGCGCTCAAGCATCGGAAGCTCGTCGCGATCGGACGCACGCACGGGATGCACGCCGAGCCGACCGTCTTCGGGCTTCGTTTCCTCGGCTTCCACGCGGAGATGGGGCGGAACCGGGAACGGCTGACGCTCGCCCTCGAACGGAATCGCACCGGGAAACTCAGCGGCGCGGTCGGCGCGAACATGCATTTCTCGCCCGGCTCCGAACGGAAGATCCTGAAGACGCTCGGACTCGAGCGGGAATCGGTGAGTACCCAAACCTTGCCGCGGGATCGGCTCGCGGAGCTTTTCTCCGCGATCGCGCTCACCGGCGCGTCGATGGAGCGGATCACGACCGAGATCCGCCACCTCTCGCGCTCGGAAGTCGGCGAGGCTCGTGAGGGGTTTTCGAAACTCCAGAAGGGCTCGAGCGCGATGCCCCATAAGCGGAATCCGGTCGCTGCCGAGAATCTCACGGGCTGCGCGCGGATATTGCGCTCCTACGTGATTCCGGCGCTCGAGGACGTCGCACTCTGGCACGAGCGGGACATCAGCCATAGCGCGGTCGAACGTGTGATTCTTCCCGACGCGTTCATCCTGGCGGACTACTCCCTCGACCGACTCGCGAAGGTGCTCGCCGAGCTCACCGTGCTCGAAAACCGAATCCGCGAAAACCTCCGCGCGAGCGGCGGCGTTCCGCTTTCGGGGCACGTCCTCCTCGGGCTCGTGCGCGCGGGAGCGCCGCGCGAAGAAGCGTACCGTTGGGTTCAGCGCGCCAGCCATCGCGCGCTCGACGGAGCGGGGAAGTGGATCGACCTTCTCTTTGAAGAGACGAAGGTCGGAAGTTTTCTCACGCGCGCGGAAGTCGCGTCGCTTCTTTCGGAGAAACGCGTGCTCGATGCGGCGGACGCGATCTACAAAGACGTTTTGAAAGGCTCGCGTTAGGGATGCGGAGCTTTTTCGCCGACGAAAGCGCGCAGGCGACGACCGAATACATCCTGATTCTCGCAGTTCTCGTTTCCTTGGCGATCCTCATCGTACGCGACCTGATCCGACCCGTCCTCGCGCACTTCACGGATTCGATCTCGAAGGCGATTAACGAGAAGCTTTTTAAAGGCGGCGGGGCGATACATCAGTCGCCCTTTAAGGGTC
>JAYVXM010000605.1:0-10239 GCA_043785205.1 Bdellovibrionales bacterium | reverse complement strand
CGATTCCCGACCGAACGAGGGTCACGCGCGTCTCCCCGACGACGAACCGCCGGTACGCGACTTTCACGCGCGCGCCGTACTCCCCGCGCGCTTCGGCGCGACCGGCGAGCACCGCGAGTAGCGCACGCTCCTCCTCTTCCATCGCCACGATGACGAGCAGATCGCGGAAGCGGGCATGAGCGTCGGAATTTCGCGCACTCAAACCATTTTCCCCGGGTTGAGAAGGCCCCGCGGATCGAACGCCATCTTGAGTTGCCGCAAGTAGGATAGCTCCGCTTCCGAACGCGAATACGGCAACGCCGCCTTTTTCAGAACTCCGACCCCGTGTTCCGCGCTCACCGACCCGGCGAACTTCCGACAAAGCTCGAAGAGCATCGTATCGCTCTCCGCGCATCGCGCGTGGAACGCAGCGCTCGCCATGGCGGCGGGCTTCCGGATGAAGATGTGCAGATTCCCGTCGCCGATATGGCCGAAAATGAACGTCTCGAACTCGGGATAAGCGCTCGCGTAGCGCGATTCGACGTCCGAGAAAAACGCGACGAGCGACGCGATCGGAACCGCGAGATCCTGCTGATGGACCTCGGAGCCCGTCATCACCGATTCGGCCACCCGTTCGCGGAGCGCCCAGAGGTCGGTTCGTTCCCTCGACGAAAGCGCGAGCGTTCCGTCGAGGACGAGCGGCGCGGCACCGGTTTGAGCTTCCCACTCGAAAACCCGCTTGAGCCAGGTCTCGAACGCCGCCGCGTCTTCCGTTTCGACCTCCATCACGACGTAGGCGTCGCCCGTACCCGGCTCGACCGGCGATCGCGCGCCCTGATCGACGACCGCGCGCAGACACCGATCGGAAAGGCATTCGAACGCGGAAAGCGCGAACGGCGCCCGCCGCGCCTCCGAAAAAAGCCGAAGGACGGCCGCGAAATCGCGGAGCGCGAAGAAGCAAACTTGGACGCGCTCGTCGCGCGGGAGCGGCGTGAGTTTCAGCACGGCTTCGGTGATCACCCCGAGCGTTCCTTCGCTTCCGATGAAGAGCTGGCGAAGGTCGACGCCGGTATTGTTCTTCTCGAGCGCGCCGTTCAGCCGGAGCACTCGCCCGTCCATGAGCACCGCGGTCAGCCCGAGGACCCAGTTCCGCGTGAGGCCGTACCGAATCACGCGGACGCCGCCGGCATTCGTCGCGAGATTGCCCCCGATCTGGCTCGATCCCTTCGACGCGAAATCGACCGGCCAGGTGAGCCCGGCCTCGGCCGTGCGCGCGTGTACCGCTTCGGTGATCGCGCCGGCCTCGACTTCGAGGGTGAGCGCGCGCGGATCGAGCGCGCCGATTCGGTTCATCTTTTCGAGGGAGAGCACGACCTCCCGGTTCGCGGCGACGGCGCCGCCGGAAAGTCCGGTTCGACCGCCCGAGGGAACGACGGGCAGGGAAAGTTCGGAACAGGCGCGGAGAAGATCGGAGACCTCGGTGGTCGAGCGCGGGAACGCGATCAGCGAAGGGTCGGGCTTGAGGACGCCGCTCCAGTCCTGACCGTACTTCGCCAGGTCAGCGGGAGCGTCGGAAAAAAAGTCCGGTCGAAACCGGGCGCGAAGGGCGGTTAACGGTTGGGGATCCATACCCCATCAGGCTAGCCGCGCTCGTAGCCGATGGTCCACTGCAGAATGCCGATCGCCAGAAACGTGATGCCGACGAGTCCCATGATCATAACGTTCTCCTTCTTGAAAATATTCAAAACTCAGATTTTGATCGCGAAGCGCTTCGGCATTTCCCGTCGCTGAAAGTGGAGTGGAGGTGCAAATCCGTAAGCCCATTTCTCATGCTTTGATTATCGGATTTTCGGGGAAAAACGGGGTCAGGAGACGGTCAGTCCTAGGTCGAGATCTCGTTAGGGAACTGGCAAGTGAAGCGCGAGCCTCGTCCCATATCGCTCTGGACCCAAACGGCCCCCCCGTGACGCTGCATGATGTGCTTCACGATCGCGAGGCCGAGGCCGGTTCCGCCGGTATCCCGGGCGCGGCCCTTGTCGACCCGGTAGAAGCGTTCGAAAAGTCGGTCGTGGTGTTCGGTGGGAATTCCCGGCCCCGTATCCTCGACGCGAAGGAGAACTTCCCCGTCCTCGTCCTCGTCCCAGAGGACGTTGATCGTCCCGCCGCTCGGCGAATACTTCGAGGCGTTGTCGAGGAGGTTCACGAGGACTTGTTCGACGCGCTTGAGATCGGCCTGGACGAAATGGGTCTTGATCGACGTCGTGACATGCTGACTCTTCGCCTCGAACGTTCCGCGCATCTGGGAAACGATCCGCGCGGTGAGTTCCTCCGTCGAAATCTTTTCTTTCACGAGGTGATCGATGCTCGAGTCCATCGTCGAGAGGTCGAGGAGATCGCGGATGAGGAGCATGAGCCGGTCGACGTTTCGCGAGATCACCTCGAGGAACGTCATTTCAAGCGGCCGCCCGAGCTTGATGTCCGCGATCAGCGTATCGGTATAGCCCTTGATCGCGGTGAGCGGCGTGCGAAGTTCGTGCGAGACGTTTGCGACGAAATCGATCCGCATCTGCTCCGCGAGCTTGAGCTCCGTCACGTCGTGAAACATTCCGACCGCGCCGTAGACCGAACGATCGGGGCGGCGGAGCGGCGAAACGGAAAGCGAATAGAATTTTTTCCGATCTTTCTGAGTGATCGCGACCGCCTTCAGCTGGTAAATCTTTCCTTCTTCGATCGTGAAGCGGAACGCGTTCACGATGTCGGGATCACGGATCATCTCGAGGAGTTTCGAGCGCCCCTGATTCATCCGCTCGGGACCGACGAGCACCGCGAACTGGCCATTATAAAAGAGCGGCGCGCCTTCGCGATCGACGGCGAGAATCGCGTCCGAAATGCCCGCGACGAGCGTCGAGAGTTCGTCGCGCTGGGCGCGGACTTCCTCGAGCGTTTCCTCGCTCTCCCGCTTCACTTCCTGCTTCCCGAACAGTCGCTTAAGCATTCGTCAGCGCTTCGTCATCCGACTAGTCGGACGACTTCATCCGGTAGCCGACGCCACGGATCGTTTCGACGAAATCGGCGGCCGAACCGAGCTTCTTCCGGAGGCCGAAGACGTGGGTGTCGATCGCCCGGTCGACGACGGTGACGCCTTCGCCCTGGACGAGCTCGATCAGCCGATCGCGCGAGAGCACCCGGCCCTGATTCAGCATGAGGGCCTTCAGGAGCTTGAACTCGGAGGGCGTGAGGTTGAGCTTTTCGGCGCCGTTTCCGATCGCGACGTCGTACGTTTCGGTGTTCAGCTCGAGATCCCCGACGCGGAGTCTTTTCGGCACGCCCGCCTCGGCGGCGGCGGTCCCGCTTTTCGCGCGGCGAAGGAGCGAACGGACGCGCGCGAGGAAAACCGGAATTTCGAAGGGCTTCGTGACGTAATCGTCCGCACCGCTTTCGAGTCCACGGACGATATCCGCGCTGTCCGCGCGGGCGGTGACCATCAGGATCGGTAGGCCCTTGCGGTTCTCGTGGATCCACTTCGTGACTTCGAGGCCGGAAATTCCCGGGAGCATCCAGTCGACGACCGCGAGATCCGGCGCGGCGCCTTCGAAATGCTTCACCCCTTTTTCGCCGTCGTCGACCGCGGCCACTTCGAAACCTTCCCGCTTGAGGTGAAGAACGATGAGGTCACGAACGTCGGCTTCATCTTCGACGACGAGTACTCGAGATTTCAGCGTTTGCAGATGGGTTTGCATATTCCAACCGTACCTCTTCCGTAACCCACTATCGTGTCAGAAAACTGTTAGGGCAAGCCATTTTCGGCCCTCCGCGCGGTAAGGAGGGCCAAAACCGGATTTTCGCCTGGCCTGAAAAACCGGCCGTGCTACCCTATTCTTGGCTCCGCACTCCTAGGTCTTGAGACCTGTTCCTGCTCCGTTTTTCGCGATTTGCTGCCTCAGTCCTCGTTGCGGTCCGGTCCTAGAAAACGCATCGTTAACCGCAAATAAGAAAGGCTACGCAGCACGCATGAACAATAAACTTTTCGTGGGTAATCTCCCCTATACGGCGACTGAAGACGAACTGAAGGCAGCGTTCACCCAGGCCGGGGCGGTCGTGTCCGTGAAGATCATTATGGACCGCGATACCGGCCGATCGAAGGGCTTCGGCTTCGTCGAAATGGCGAGCGACGCGGAAGCGGCCGCGGCGCTCGAAAAACTCAACGGCGCCGACTACGCCGGCCGCGCGATCACGGTTTCGATCGCCCGTCCGATGGAGCCGCGGGCTCCCCGTGGACCAGGGGGCGGAGGCGGATTCGGTGGCGGTGGCGGCGGCGGCGGAGATCGTGGCGGACGCGGAGACCGTGGAGATCGCGGCGGCCGGTACTAAGACCGGTTTTTCAACCGATATTTCATCCAGAAATACCGACGCCCTTCGGCGCTCCCGAAGGGCGTTTTTTATTCGCCTATTCCGCCCGCGGTACCGAGGCGTCGGCCGGCGTCGGTGTAGCGGTCCCCTTCATTTTTTCGTTTTCGGCGCGGTGGCTTTCGACGCAGGCCAGAGAACGTAGCGTTTCATCCCGTCGGGCGTTTTCGCGTCCTCGATGACGTCGCTCACCTTCAGTCCCGACTTCGACTTCGCGTAATTCACGAAGATTTCGCCGCCATCGGGAAGGTGAAGCAGGATCACCGGCGTCGTCGCTCCCTGATTCGAGACGCCGCACTCGAGTTTCGCGTCCGCGAAGCCATTCGCTTGCAAATAAGTCACGAGCTCCGCCATCTTCGGCTTCGGTTCCATCCCAGGACGATTGCACTCCTTCACGTAGACGTTCAGCTTCGCGACCGCGGCGGCGTCGAGCGTATGGGCCAGGGCCGCCGAACCGAAGAGCGAGAGGACGAACGGGATCGCGACGAGTAGAACCGACCGGTGCGAGATTTTCATACGCCCAGGATAGTCGAAAACCAGGCCCAGATCGAACGCTAAAAATCACGTCCGGTTTTGATCGCGCGGTCCCCGAATTTCTGCTTGAGGGTATCCTTCAACTCGGCGAGTTTTTCCTTTTTCTCCTCGCCGGCGACTTCCTCGAAAAGACCCAGCTGGCGCGCGCCGTTTCCGAGGACGATGCCCGCGCCGAGGAGGCGCACCGGACGACCGACCGTCCAGGCGTCGTCGAGGAGGGGTTCGAGAGCCGCGTAAATCTCTTCCGCGAGCCGCGTCGGTTTCGCGAGTACGCGCGAGCGCGAGAGCGTTTCGAAGTCGGGATAGCGAAGTCGCAGACGGACCGCCCGGGCGTACCGAAGGTTCGGATCCTCTTCCGCGCGAAGCTCGGCGGTCACGTCGGAGACCATTTCCCAGAGGTGTTTCCGGAGCGCCATGCGGTCGCGGGGATAATCACCGAAGGTTTCTTCGCGGGACATCGAACGTGTTTGGGCCTCTTCGAAGAAGGCGGTCGATCCCTCCCCCCGCGAAGCGCGGTAGAGAAAATTTCCGAAACTTTCGCCGAAGCGGCCCTCGAGCTGCGCGCGGGAACACGCCTGGATGTCCCGAACGCGGAGGAGGCCGTATTCGGCGAGCGCCGCTTCGCCCGACGGGCCGATTCCGGGGATGCGCTTCACTTCGAGCGGCGCGAGAAAGTCGGCTTCGGTTCCGGGGGCGACGTAGGTGTAGCCGTTCGGTTTATTGAAATCGGTGGCGATCTTGGCGACACGGCGATTCGTCGCGATGCCGATCGAGGCCGTGAGGTTCGTCTCCGCGAAGACGGCGGCGCGGATTTTCTCGGCGGCCTCGACCGGCGGCCCGAAGAGCGTCTCGGTTCCCTGCATGTCGAGGTAGGCCTCGTCGACGGAGACCTTTTCGATCGTCGGCGTGAAGCGCGAGACGATCGTGAAAACCTCGCGCGACTTTTCGGAATAGAGTCCGCTCGTCGGGCAAACGATCTTCAGCCGTGGGCACATCCGGAGGGCCTGGGCGCTCGGCATCGCGGAGCGGACGCCGAACTTCCGCGCCTCGTAGGACGCGGATGCGATTACCCCATGTCCGTGAATCCCGCCGACCGCGACCGGAACGCCGATGAGGCTCGGGTCGAGCAGGCGCTCGCAGGAAACGAAGAAGCTGTCGAGGTCGAGGTGGAAGATCACCTCTCACGGATACCAACCCCGGCGGACGGGCGCAAGGCGGCGTCTACGCGACCGACCGTACGCCCTCGAGTCGGGCGATGCGATCCGCGAGCGGCGGATGGGTCGAGAAGAGGGCGCGAAAGCCGGTTTGGTGCCCGGAAATTTTCATCGACGCGTACGCCGGGGGGTTCGCTTGCGGATCGACGATTTCGTAGGTCGCCTGGAGTTTCCGGAGCGCCCCCGCCATTGATTCCCGACCGGCGAGGCGAGCGCCGCCGGCGTCGGCGCGGTATTCGCGCCAGCGCGAGAAAGCGGCGATAACCATCGAGCCGAGAATCATGAAAATGATTTCGAGCACGAAGGTGATCAGCATCTGGACGAGCATGGACGGACCGCTCCCGCGTTCGTCGCGGTCCCGAAGCGCCTGGGCGATCGCGAAGCTGATAACCCGCGCGAGAAACATCACGAAGGCGTTCATGACGCCCTGAAGAAGGGTAAGCGTGACCATGTCTCCGTTCGCGACGTGGGAGAGTTCGTGTCCGAGCACGCCGTCGAGCTCTTCGGAGGACATGCGGTCGAGAAGGCCCGTCGATACGGCGACGAGCGAGCGGCGCTTCGACGGGCCCGTCGCGAACGCGTTCAACTCCGGAGATTCATAGATCCCGACTTCGGGCATCGTGGTGAGCCCGGCGGAACGGGCGAGCCGGTAGACGCGCTCAACGAGATCGGCTTGGTAGCCGCTCGCGCGCTTCGGATCGATGACTTGGACGCCCATCATCCGCTTCGCCATCCAACGGGAGAGCTGGAGCGAGATGAACGCTCCGCCCATGCCCCAGACGAGGCAGAAAATCATGAGTTGAGAATAGTCGATCCCGTTCGCCAGCATGTAACCCTGGAAGCCGAAAACTTTCAGCAGGATCGAGATCGTCGCCATGACGAGGAAGTTCGTGAGGAGGAATAGGAAAATACGTTTTGCGATTTGCATAAACTCGTGGCCTCTTTCGTTATTTTTACACGATGGGAACGAAACTCGCCATCGTCAAGTCGTGCGCGAAATTCTCCTGAAACCCGGGGTATTTGCAGTCCGGATTAAACCCTTTTCACCGCGAAGGCGCTAGGCGAGCGGGTTTTCCGGCCATTTGTGGCGGGGATACTGTCGCATCAGCTCCCTCCGTATGGAAGGATAATGCCGTTCCCAAAATCCGCGCAAGTCCTCGGTGATCTGGACGGCGCGGTAGTTCGGCGCTTGGAGATGGAGGGAAAGCTTCAATTTTCCGCCGAGGATCTTCGGACCCTCTGTCAATCGGAAGAAATCCTGAAGCCGACTTTCGATCCGGACGGGCGAACCGATCTCGTAGTGAACGGGTACCCGTGCGCGTCCCGGGAGGGCGACGAAGCTCGGCGTCTCTTCGCGGAATTTGCGGGCGGCGGCCGGGGTCCAGAGGCCGCCGAGGAGCGTTCCGAGGTCGGGAAAGTCGCGGCTCGAATTCGCCTCCCGGTAGTTCGCGTGGAGGAGCGCGCGGAGAAGCGCCTCAAAGGTCGGCGTTTCGAGCCCGGACGTCGCGCCGGTGTGTTCGCGGAGGAGTCGGTAGCGAACTTCGAGCGAGGTCCAGGCTTCGGCGTCGTTTCGACCGGCGACGCGGGGGCTGAATTCGCCGTCGCGATCGGCGAGGCCGGATTTTAAGTCGGCGATCCACGCCGTGAAGAGGCGTTCCCACTCCCCTTCCGGGAGCGCGCTCGTCTCGCCCTCGGCGGCCGTCGCCGAGACGGAAGCTTCACGGGTCGTGCGTGAGAGCGTCAGGTCGTGGAGGAGGAAGCTTTCGGTCTCCCTCCAGCGTTTTCGTTTCGGATCGAATTCTCGTTCACGCGTTTCGCGGATCGGGAGCGGATCGATTTCCCAAAGCCATTCCTCCTCGACCGCCAATGCCGAGCGGGCGGTCGTGCGGGCGCGGAGGTCGCCGGCGCGTTTCGATTCCGCGAGATCAAGGACGAGAAAGAGTTCGCCGTGGGCCCAAAAATCGTCTTTCGAAAGGGCGACGCTCCCGCCCCGGGCGAGGAGGAGTTCGGCGTCGCCGCCGCGGATGGTTTTCTTCCCGACGCGGTCGTGGAAGCCGGCGAGGATGACGCGCGAGACGAGAGCGTCGATCGAGTCCGGGGTCGGATTCGCGGTCGGGATCGTCGTCGGTTTCGGGGCGGCGGGGGAATTCGGCAGGCCATCCCGATTCGGAAAACGCGCGAGGGTTTCCTCGAGGCGATCATGGATTCGGCTTTGGAAGCCGGTGGGGCGGAAGCGCTTCAGGCCGGCGATGAAATCGAGACCGAAGTCCTCACCCTCGGAGATTGCGAGGAGGGCGTCCAGCGCGCGGGTGCGCGCATCCGAGCGGTCGCGAGGCCGCGCCTCGGGGTAGCTAAGGCCGAGCCGGCTGATTTCAATCAGGCTTCGCGTAATCCGCGGATGAAAGCTGGAGGTCCCTCCGAGCTTTCCGATCGGTGTAGCGGTTCGATCGGAAGAAACGAAACCGAGGTCTTCGAGGAGCCACCAGCCGGCGTCAACTCGCTCCTTGGAGGGCGCCTCGAAAAACTCGAAATTCGGAAAGACTCCGAGCGCGGTGAGATCGAGCAGGACCGGCGCGAGATCGGTCCGCAGAATTTCTGGGATTTCCTGGGAAGGACGGCTCTCGAAGTCGCCCTTCGCGTAAAGGCGAAGGACGCGGCCGGGGCCGGTTCGTCCGGCGCGGCCGGCGCGTTGGATCGCGGACGCTCGGGAGATGGCTTTCGTTTCGAGGCGCGGGAGACCGGATGCGTGAGAATGGCTCGCGATGCGGGCGAGGCCGGCGTCAATGACCGTATTTACGCCGGGAATGGTGACGGAACTTTCGGCGATGTTCGTCGAGAGGATGAGCTTTCGTCGGCCGCGGCCGGGGCCGAGGGCGCGGGATTGCTCCTCCTTCGTGAGTTCGCCGTGGAGCGGAAGGACGTCGACGCGCGCGCCGAACGCGGAGCGGAGTTCGCTTTCCGCGCGGCGAATTTCGGCCATGCCGGGAAGGAAAATTAGGACGTCGCCGTAGGCGTCGGCGTCCGGACGCGCGAGAAGCGCTTCGGTTGCACGGCGAATATCCTTTTCAAGCCCGAAAGTCCCGGCGCTTTCACGCGCCCGGTATTCGATCTCGATCGGAAAACGCGGAGCTTCGACCTCGATGCGGAGGGCGCCGGGAAGAAAACGTTGGAGCGGAGTCGGATCGAGAGTCGCCGACATGAGGAGGAGGCGGAGGTCAGGGCGCGTGGTTTCTTGAAGGCGTTTCGCGAGGGCGAGGGCGAGATCGGCTTGGAGGTGGCGCTCGTGGAATTCGTCGAGGACGAGGACATCGACGCCGCGGAGAGTGGGATTCGTCGCCAGCTCACGGAGGAGTGTGCCTTCGGTCAGGAAGACGACGCGGGTGTCGTCGCGGCGCTTTCGTTCGAAACGAAATTGGTAACCGACTTCGGCGCCCCCGACGGCGACGCCGTTTTCTTCGGCGACGCGTTCCGCGGAAAGTTTCGCGGCGATTCGGCGCGGTTCGAGGACGTAGATTTTTCCGCGGGTGGCTTGAGAGAGGGCCCACGGAACGCGGGTGGTCTTTCCGGAGCCGGGCGAGGCGATGAGGAGCACGCGGAAGGGGCCGCCGTCTTTCCGAAAGATCGCCGCCACCACTTCGGGCGTCGTCGGGTCGATCGGTAAGGAAATTCGGGAAGTCATCGCCTTCTCGATTAGCATTCTCGGCTGCGGAAGGCACCCCGCATGAACGTCTTCTTCGCTGCCGATTGATTGCAGGAGCGGCAGAGGAGGCGCAGGTTTTCCGCGGTGGTTTCGCCGCCGCAGGCGAAAGGGAGAATATGATCGATTTCGAGCGCATGCCTTGATTCGCAGCGGGTGCATTTTCCTTCGTCGCGGCGCCAGATCTCGCGTTTTAGCGCGGAGGAAGGGACGTAGCGATCCTCGGGGCGGATGGAGTGGAACTTTGTTGGGAAGGGGACAGCGCGTCGGAGGTGGGAAGAGGGGGCTTTGGATTCGGTAGTCCTTTCGGATTCGGGGGTTATTTCGGATTCAGTACCCGTTTCTGATTCCGATTCGGTTTCCGTTTCCGTTTGAGTTCCGTTTTCCATATCTCGGGCCTTGGACTTC
>JAYVXM010000604.1:0-3167 GCA_043785205.1 Bdellovibrionales bacterium | reverse complement strand
ATCATGTTGTTGCTCATTCCCGATGTGATTACCCTTGCCTTGCTGGGGGGCACGGCGAGCGCTACGCTGGTTCCCGCATTTTCTGCACGCAACCGGGTCCGGCGTTGTAGGCGGCGAGTGCGAGCGCGACGTTGCCTTTGTACCGATCGATCAACTTTTTCAGATATTTCGTCCCGATGCGGATATTCGTCTCCGCCTCGAGTAGGTCCCGGCGCTCGACGTCCGCCTCGATATCCGAGGCCGTGAACGGCATGAGCTGCATGTAACCGCTCGCCCCGACTCCGGAGGAAGCGTCGCGGTCGAACGCGCTCTCCTGTTTGATCAAGGAGAGGACGAGAATCGGGTCGACGCCGTTCGCGGAGCCCTGCTTGTCGATGATCGGCCACTCGACGACGGGAAAAACGAGATCGAGGCCTTCGGCGCTATACACCGTCTCGTCCATGCGCGCGATGAGGTCGGAGAGGATCGAAAACGCGGTCAGGTGAGCGCCGGCGACAGACGCGAAACTCGAGAGCCAAAGGAGGTACGGTCCCGCGGCGTTGTCACGGGAACGAATCGAACGGAGATCGATCGCCGCGAGACGATCGGCTTTCGCGGCCAGTAATTTTTTCGCCCGTCCGAGCCGAGTCGCTTCGGTCGTCGTCTGGAAATCGTCGTGTTCGACGAGGTCGGGAGCGTTCCCTTTGAATCGGCCCTCGGGCTCTTGCTTGAGGGCGAACATCGCGAGGAGGCCGTAAACGGTGAGGGGAGTCTCGCGGACGAGTTGCTCGTAGTTCGCCTTGGCGTCGTCGGACCCGCGTTTGCTCAGCGCGTACGCGAGCCAGTAACGGGCGCGGAAACGATGGGTCGAACGCGGGAACGCCTCGAGGAAGCTCTTCAGGGCGTCGGTGGCCGATGCCCACTTCTCCTCGATGATCATCGGGAAGAGCTGGTCGAAGGCGTCCTCGTCGGCGTCCTTCTGCTTATAGCCCGTCGTTACCTTCGAATTCGCGAAGAACGGCTTCGCGGCCTCGATGACTTCGGGATACTTTTTCGCGAGGCGTTTCGATTCCGCGCTGTTCTTCGAATATTGATTGCTGAATTTCACGATCCACGCGGTACAAAGTTCGGTCTTCTTCGCGATGCAGAGTTCCGCGTACGCCTCGAGGTGGCGCGGACGGACGAGGTAGGTTCCGTTTTCGACGGTCAGGCGTTGGAACGCCTTCTCGAAAAGGCGCTGGGCTTCGGCGGGCGCCTTCCGACCGACCTTCGCGAGCGCCTCGGCGAGCTCGGCTTTGCCGATTTCCTTCGCGGCTCCCGCGTACCAGGGCGAGTACAGGAAGCCTTCCGCGATCTTCGACCATGCGGCGTGCGACCGGACCGCGTCGGTTTCGATCTTTTTCCAGTCCGCCTTTTTCGGAGAGTCCTCGTCTTCATCATCCGCCTCGGCGATCGCGCCCTCGGCGAGGTGGATCGAGGCGGTTCCCTTGATGGCGAGCGCGTGATCGGCGAATTCGGCGTCCCGTTCGGCGGGGGCCGCGGCCGCGGTGGCCTCCGCGAATTTTTCGCTTTCGAGGAGCGTGGAGGCCCGGGCGAGCGCCTTCGCCGATTTCGATACTTTAGCCTTCTTCCCGACGATCTTCAGGCGAAGCGCGTTCCGGCGCGCTTCGTACTCCGATACGGGGTCGGCTCGGCCGACGGTCGGCGCCGCGAACGGCGCGAGGAGTAGGAGCCCGAGAAGGACGGGAACCGCCGCCCGAAGCTTTGTCAGCGCCTTTTCGCACATGCCCGCCCGGAGCCAGGCGCACGGCGCGCAGGCCGCATGGAATTTCTCGATCGTCATCCGTTCCCGGATCTTTGTCTTCGCTTCGCCCCAGGTCAGCCGGTCGCCCGGCCGAATTCCGAGGACGGCCGCGTGAGCGTCGTCGAGGGTGCGGATTTTCGCCTCGGTCTCGCAAAGGACGCCGCGCCGATTCGGGCATGGTTCGCAAATCGAGTCGGTGCCGCCGACGACTTCGATTTCGAGCGCGTCGCCGGCCTTCGATCCGCGAAGCTCGTCCGCGATGCGGGTGTAGTTCGCCACGAACGACTCGCTATAACCTTTCCCTTCGAAGCCGACGGTGCAGAGAAAGTGGTGAGGGCGAAATCGAATGTTCGGCATGAAGGGCGTCCGGTGCGCTTAGGGTTGGAAGAAGGCGAGCGCCTTGATCGCGCCTTCAATTTCTTTCCGCGCCGCTTCGTCTTTCGTCGCGGCGTAAGCGCGATCGAGGTGGGTCTTGGACGCGGCGATCTGATCCGCGACCGACTCGACCATGAAATTATAGTCTTCGGACAGTTCTTGGAAATGATCGTTCTTCCGGAATCCGACCTTCGCGAGCGATCCGTTTCGGAGCCCATTCATCGTCTTACTCAGCTTGAAGAGCGGTCCGGCGATCCGGTGGCTCATGAAGAGGCTCATGAGGAAAGTCATGAGCATGAAGCAGACCTGCATGAGGGCGAGCCAGAAAAGCATGTCGTGCCGGGACTTCTGAAGGAACGGGATCATCGGGCCGTTCGGGTCCGCGGCGATGTACCGGTAAAACCAGTCATAGAGCTGGGAAACGAGCATCGGATAAATGACGCTTAGCACGAAAAGCCACGAACAGACGTAGATCGCGAAGCGGATCTGAAATGGGCGATTGATCAGCAGGATACGGCGGCGGAATTGGCTCATGGGTGCCCTGATTTTAGGGGGCATACCGGGTAAAGGAAAGTCGAAAAGCCCCCCGAAAGCGGATAAGAGGAAGGCATGAATTCGCCCGCGTTTCTCACTCGCCCGGCCACCCCCGCCGACTTCGAAGCTCTCCACCGTCTCGAGGTTGAGTGTATGGGGGGGGCGGCGCTTCCCCGATCCCAGCTCCGTTGGCTTCTCGAAGGTCAGGGACCGACGCCGGCCTTCTTCATCCAGGTCGCGCACGCCCCGGATTCGGTCGACGAGCCGGTCGGTTTCATTTGCTGGAAAAAACGGGAAGACCCGCTCACGCCTGCCTACGAAATTCTGGATCTGTCGGTGGGCGTCCGAAACCGCGAAGATCGAATCGAACACGCGCTCGTCGACGTCCTCGTCGCGACGGCGACTCGCGAGGGGATGATCGGAATTTCCGTAAATGTTCCGCGGTCGAACCTGGCCGCCGCCGCGTTTAGATCGG
>JAYVXM010000603.1:0-10255 GCA_043785205.1 Bdellovibrionales bacterium | reverse complement strand
TGGGTCTTTTCCGTTCATGCCGAAAATCAGCGGCTTCAGCCACTCTTCGACCGACATCGTCGAAGCGTACGTATCGAGCGGCGTAAGACCGTCGTGATTTCCCGTCGCGTGACAGGTATTGCACTTCGTTTCAAGCACGTCGGCTTTCAAATTCGCGAACGTGTAGGGTCGCGGAACTCCGCCGACATTCGTCGGAATCGGATCGGGAATCGTTCCTTCGCGCGGCATACCCGCATCGCACCAGATCCGCAGCATCCGCTGAAGGTCGTCCGAGAGAACCGCCTTCTTCGGCATCGTGTGCTTCACGAGCACTTCGTCCCAAATGCCCTTTTCGTTCGCCAAGAGCGATTCGTAGGTCGTCAGAACCGGCTTCTTCGTCGCGTGGCACCCGAGGCATTTCGGCCGAATGATCGACGCGTAGATCTGGGCGTAACCGACGGAGTCCTTCTGGGGGCTCGAGTTCTCACCCGACCCGTCGGAGTATTTCTCGTACTTGAAGTTACACGCCGTCGCCGCCATCCCGATCACGACTGAACCGAGCAAAAGCGCGGAGGGTCGGGAACGTGGATTTTGCTGCGGAAACGACGCCATAAAAGCTCCTCGGGGGGACCGAGTTATTGCGCCGTGTTAACACCCTTTGGCTGGAGGTGCAAGTCGACGCTAACCCGAGCGTCGTCCGCCACGGTAACGAAGAGGAACTTTTTCACGACCACCCCATAGTCGGGAAGGTGCACCGTGAACGTCGAAACGACGTGAAGCTTCCCGCCGGCTTCGGCGGTGAGCGTAACCGGCACGGTCAGCTCTTTTTCCACCCCGTGCATCGAAAAAATCCCGGAAACTTTCCCGTCGGCGGCCGCCGAACGAAACTGGAACGTGATTTTTGGAAAGGCGACCGAATCCGGGCCGCTCGCCGGCAGCAGGTTATCCGAGCCGCAGATATGGTCTTTCGGGTAAACCGAATGCGTGTAATCGACGCCGAGGGATTCGAGAATATGGCAATTCCGCTTCGTATTCGCGGAGTCGATCGCGGCGATCGGAAAACCGACTTCTCCGGAGAGGATCTCGAGTTTCGCGGGATCGATTTCGAGCTCACCTTCGGCGACCTTCGTGACGCCCTCGTGGACTCCGGCGGTGTAGTTGATCGCGAAAGCGAGGCCGGATTTCGCGGCGTCGGCGGAGACCGGAACGTAGGTCGCGGCCGGGGCGGCGCCGGCGACGAGAAGGGCGGTCAGGGAAATCAGGGTCACGCGAACGATCATGGAGGCTCCTCGAAAAGCCCCGGCGGGCCGTAAGTTATAGGTCATTTTCCCGGTTAAATCGGAACGGGCCGATCCGGTAGCGTGTCTATAGCGGAGCGCGGCAAAAAACCCTAGCCCCCAATTTGGGGTACAGGTGTTTCTCAAATGGAAACACTAAGTACCAGGGGTGTTTCCTATTCGGCCACGGACGAGCGGGCGCCTAGAGGAGCGTGCCGTGAAGAACGATGCTCGCAACGGTGAAGTAAATCACGATGCCGGTGACGTCGACTAACGTCGCCACGAACGGCGCCGAGGAGGTCGCGGGATCGAATCCGAGTTTGCGAAGCACGAACGGAAGCATCGATCCGGCGATCGACCCCCAGAGGACGACGCCGACGAGCGCCGAAGCGACCGTGCCCGCGATCAGGCGATAGTGAACGCCGTAGAGCTGGTCCCGCGACGGCCAGGCGAGGATTCGAATCATTCCGATCAGCCCGAGAATAATTCCGAGGGATCCGCCCACCACGACTTCGCGAACGAAGACTCGCCACCAATCTTGAATGCGAATTTCCCGGAGGACCATCGCGCGAATGACCAGGGATGTCGCTTGCGACCCCGAATTCCCTCCCGATGAAATGATGAGTGGAATGAAAAGCGCGAGGACCACGGCTTGCGCGATTTGTTTTTCGTAGAATTGCATCGCCGTCGCGGTCAGCATCTCCCCGATGAAGAGGAACGTGAGCCAACCCGCGCGCTTCTTAATCATCTCGAAGAGATCGATCGTCAGATACGGTTCGTCGAGGGCTTCGGTGCCCCCGAGTTTATGCATATCTTCGGTCGCTTCTTCCTCGACGACTTCGACGACGTCGTCGACCGTGACAATCCCCTTCATCTTCCCGTCCGCGTCGACGACGGGCAGAGCGGAGAGGCCACACTGGGCGAACTTCCGGCTGACCTCTTCTTGATCCATGTCCTCGGGAAGCGACACGAGATCCGTCGCCATGATTTCGCTCACGAGTTTTTCGGGAGGCGCGAGAAAGAGGTCGCGAAAAGACATCGCGCCCAGAAGGTGCTGTTCCGGGTCGAGAACGTAAACATAATGAATGGTTTCGATCTTCGCCTTCGATTGGGCGCGAAGGTACCGGATCGCCACGTCTACCGATACGTCCGGACGAAGCCGGACGAAGCGCGGATTCATGAGTCCGCCGGCGTCGTCTTCCGCGTAGGCGAGGAGCGCGACGACTTCGCGCATCGTGGTGATATCGAGCAGCGCGAGCATCTGGGCGCGTTCCTCGAACGGAAACTGCTGAATCAAGTCGGCCGCGTCATCGGGCGCGAGGATCCGGATCCACCCGCGTTTCTGGGCGCTCTGAAGGTCTTTGACGAGGTCGTACTGATCGACCGCGCTCAGCGAGAGGAAGATTTCTTCGGCGTCCTCCCGGGAAAGCGCAAAAAACGCCTCGTGGCGCTGGTCGAAAGTGAGCGAAGGCCAGCTCTCCTGGAGCCGTTCGAAGGGAGAAATCGCTTTCTCGACCTTCTCTGAAGAGTCTACCGTATCCATGGTCGCGGCTCGTTAGAGAACCGTGACGGAAAAGAGGAAATTATTCGTGCGCGCCGGCTCGAACGACCGCGTGATCGCGAGATCGATCGACATCCGTGGCGCCGCCCATCCGATTCCGAATCCGTGACCATGACCGTAGCCGCCGACGGCGGGCTGAAACGAGTTTTTATTAAACCCACCCCGGATATAGAGGTCGGCCATGATCGGGAGTTCCGCGCCGACTTCGTATCCGAAGGAGTCGCCGGGTTTTCCCGGTATGACGTGCGGATCGATATAGACGAGGAGGATTTTCTGGATGTTCGCCTTCAGGCCGAGCGTGAATTCTCGGTACTGATTCCAGGTCTTGAGCTTATCGGAAGCGAGAAGGTTATCGACGACGAGTCCGGCTTGGAACCAGTCGAGGGGACTACCGATCGCGGAGAGGATCGCATCCTGAGCGTTTTCCCGGGAATCGCTGCCGAAGAGGAATTTCGATCCGACGCCGACCCCGTATTTATCGAAAATCCGGGAAGCGAGCCCCACGTTCACTTCCCGTCCGTAAGTCTTTCGCGTGTATCCGAGCCCGGCGGCGAAGACCGAGTTCGTGCCGTCCTGGATCGACGCGTTTTCGACGAGCGCCTTCGGTTCGGTGTTATCCGGGCCCTTTGCGGTCTCGTGACTCACGCTCACCGAGTAGGCCGGTTGGAGCGCGATCATGGATGGGTTCATGTAAATGGCGTCGTTCAGAAGCGGGCCCGCGTGGCCGGCTCCGCCCATGCCCGCCGCGCGGGGGGAAACGTAGTCCGTCGCACGCGCGGAAGCGCCGAAACCGATGAAAAGCACCAAAACCAACAAAAGAGGGGGGGTTCGAAATGACATTTTGCATTAACTCCGTCGAAACGCTCGGGATTTCGACCGACTCTAGTCGAAAAGCCCCGCCTTTCACAACCCAAGACCCTCGGGTAGAGTCTTGAAGATGAAGATTCGCAAAGCCGTAATCCCGTGTGCCGGACTGGGTACGCGGTTCCTCCCCGCCACGAAGGCCACCCCGAAAGAGATGCTCCCGATCGTCGACGTTCCGATGATTCAGTATATCGTCGAAGAGGCGGTCGCGGCTGGCATCCAAGACATCGTGATCATCACCGGCCGGAATAAAGATTCCATCATCGACCACTTCGACTACTCCTTCGAGATCGAATCGACCCTCGACCGGAAAGGGAATTCGGCGCTCGCCGACGTCTCCCGCAAGATCGCGAAGCTCTGCAACATCATGACGATTCGCCAAAAGAATCCGATGGGCCTCGGCCACGCCGTGCTCTGCGCGGAACCGATCATCGGAAACGAACCGTTCGCCGTCCTCCTTGGCGACGATCTCATCGACGCGAAGGTCCCCTGTACCCGCCAGCTGATCGACATCGCCGAACGCGAACAAGCCTCGGTCGTCGGCGTGATGGAAGTCGCGGAAAGCGAGGTCTCGAAATACGGGATCGTCGGCGGCGATAAAATCGACGCCCGACTGACTCGGGTGCGGACTCTCGTCGAAAAACCTTCCATGGCCGAAGCGCCATCGCGGCTCGCGATTCCGGGCCGCTACGTCCTCATGCCGGGCATCTTCGACGTCCTCCGGAAAACCCAACCCGGCAAGGGCGGCGAGATCCAGCTGACCGACGGACTAAAAGCGCTGGCCGAACGGGAAAAGCTCTTCGCCTACGCGTTCGAGGGAACCCGTTACGACACCGGCGACCGCCTCGGCTATATCGACGCGACGATGGCGTTCGCTCTGAAACGGCCGGAGCTCGCGCCGGCGGTGATCCAGTTGATGAAAAAGCATTTGAAGGACGCGGGAGCATGACCGTGAAAGGATCGGCGTTCATCCTGATTGGATCGTTGTTTTTCGGCGGTCACGCCGCGCAGGCTTATATTCCGCCGTCGAACTTCCAGATCGCGGCCCTGGCGAAGAAGCATCGGAACCTCAAATCGATTCGAGTGAAGACGCGGATCACGGGTCCATCCGGGCAGATCCGCGAGATCGGATACTTCGACGCGAAAACCCAGATTTGGAAAGCGCGTTTCGTCGATTCGAATGATCACGAAATCTACGCCTTCGAGCGCAAACTCGGAATAACCGACAGCCTCGCGAGCCTCCTCCTTTTTGAAACGAACGCCGCGAGCATCATGCGGGCGCTGAAGACCGCTGGCGTACCGGTGGTCACCGATGAAGACCTGCTCGCCCTTCCCGACGAACCGGCGCGGCGAGCGGCCGAAAAAACCTCGATCGGCCGGCTCGACCATAAGGTCGGCTGGGTTATCGGCGAGGGTAATCCGTCGCTCTGGATTCTCAAGGACGACTTCGTTCCGCTCAAACTCGTCGCGGGCGGCGCCGAAATCCGTTTTGAGGAAACGAAGTTTACCCGCGATTTTCCGTACGCGCGCTCGATTTCGATTTTTCGCGGATCCGACTTCGTCCTCAAGGGGGAAGCCATGGAGGTTATCCTCAACCCGGACCTCACCGACATGCACGCCATCCAAGTGTCGGGTATCCCCGCGATCTCGTCCGCGCTTCCCGGCGAAGAGCGAACCCTTATCGAGCAGTGGGTGCAGTGGATTCGGTAATTTCACGCATCGTTTCGGTCGCGGTGCCGCGACCGCTCGACGCCTTTTTTTCTTACGGAATCCCGAACGATTCGCGGGCGCTCGGCCCCGGAACCTGGGTTCGCGTTCCGTTCGGCCGATCGACGGTGATCGGATTCGTCGTCGACGAGTCGAAACCCCTTTCGGAGCTCCCATCCTCCGTTGATCCGGCGAAGCTAAAATCGATCCTCGAATCCGGCGACGAAGAGGATAAGATTCCGGCGGATATCTTCGCGCTCTGTACGTGGGCCTCCCGGTACTACGCCCAGCCGCTCGGCGAGCTCCTCGCGGCGGCTTGTCCGCCGGCTTCGCTCGGACTCCGGTCGACGAACCGCGAGGCGAAGGAACTTTCGCGCGGAACCGTTCCTCAGCGCGAGATCCGCCTGAACGAGGAGCAGCTCGCCGCGCGGGACGGCCTCGACGCCCTTCGCGGAGAAATCCGTCCGGCGGGGGGCACCTTCGCACCCAGAGTCGCCCTCCTTCACGGCGTCACCGGCAGCGGAAAAACCGAAGTTTACATCGAGCTCGCGAAGCGGGTCCTCGCCGAAGGAAAAGGAGTTCTCCTCCTCGTCCCGGAAATCGCGCTGACGTCCCAGCTTCACGAGCGCCTCGAGAGCGGCGTCGGCGAGACCGTCGCGCGCTGGCATTCGGCGATGCCGGACGCGAAGCGACGGGACCAGGGAGCGGCGCTTCGCCGCGGGGAAATTCGCGTCGTCGTCGGCGCCCGCTCGGCCGTCTTCGCGCCGATCCGGGAACTCGGTTTAATCCTGGTCGATGAGGAGCACGACCCGACCTACAAGCAGGAAGACCGCGTCCACTACCATGCGCGGGACCTTTCGATCGTACGCGCGAAGAACGCGGATGCCCTCGTCGTACTCGGCTCCGCGACCCCGAGTCTCGAAACGCGGGAGCGCGTCCGAGAAGGAAAATACGCGTCTTTCGAACTGACCGCGCGCTATTCAACCGGGGGAATGCCCGCGATCGAGGTGATCGACCTCGCCGACGAACCGCTCGTCGAGGGAATCCAGGCACCGATCGCGGTGAAGACGCTCGAAGTGATCCGCGAAACGCTCGCGCGCGGAGAGCAGGCGATGATCTACTTGAATCGCCGCGGCTTCGCGGCCTTTCTCCGTTGCCACGACTGCGGCGAGGTTTCTGAGTGTCCGAACTGCTCGATTTCGCTGACCGTGCACAAACGCTCGAAAGAACTCCGCTGTCACGTTTGCGGGCACGCCGAAGGGATTCCGGATTTCTGCCCGAAGTGCCAGGCGACGGAGCTCGATCCGATCGGCGCGGGCACCGAAAGCCTCGAAGAGGAAATTCCGAAACTTCTCCCGGAGGCGAAGATTCTCCGCCTCGACCGCGACGCCGTCACGAGCGCCTCGCGACTCGAAAAGACATTGAATGCGTTTCGAAATGGCGAAGCCCAAATCCTCCTCGGAACCCAAATGCTCGCGAAAGGACACGATTTTCCGAAGGTCACGCTCGTAGTCGTCGTCCTCGCCGATGCCCTTTTCCGGTATCCCGATTTCCGCGCCCCCGAGCGAGCGCTCCAAATCCTTTCGCAGGTCTCCGGACGCGCAGGGCGAGCGGAACTTCCGGGACGCGTTCTAATCCAGACCTATCAACCCGACGCGCCGGTCATCGCCGTGCTCCTCGGCGAACGCTCCGAAACCGACTTCCTCGCCGATGAGCTTGACCTCCGCCGCGCCCTCGCCTATCCGCCGTTCGGTCGGATGGCCCGTCTCCGGATCGAGTCGACCGAGCGGAACGAGGCCGTTGCCCGGTGCGAAGCCGTCGCGAAGGCGCTCCGCGCGACCCAGATCGCGATCGAAAGCGAGGAGCCGGGCCTCCGTTTAGAGTTTCTCGGTCCGTCGGAAGCGTTTCTGGAACGCGCGAAGGGAATTTACCGCTGGGATCTCCTGATTAAATCGTCGTCCATACGCGCGCTCGGCCGTTCGATCGCGGTCGCGAAGCAGGTCGCCGGACCGGCGCGATGGCCGCTGCTTGTGGACGTCGATCCCTACGGGTTAGGATAAAGCACGCCCATGACGACGACGCCCGTAAAAAAGGAACGGCCTTCCCGAACGATTCTCCGCTCGCGCATCGAAAAGCAACTTCGGCGTCAGCAGGAAGAACAACGGCGAGAGCTCCTCAAGAAACGCGTCGAAATTGCGAAGGAGGGGATCCGCCTCTCTAACGCCGGACATACGATCGAGTCGGTTCGAAAATATCAACAGTACATCCTCATCCTCGAGATGTGGAAAAAATGCGGCCGCGACGGACTGTCGCTCGACCTCTTCGATAAAACGAAGGATCTCTACGAGATCGTCCTCCTCTCGGGTATCTACTGGGACATGGCGAAGCTTTACGACCGCGCGAAGCGACCGGATCAAAAGGCGGAGCTCATCGCCTATCTCCAAAAATACGTAATGTTCTCAAAAACGATGCCTTTTCAAGCGCTCGCCGGCGAAGCGCTCCGAAAATACCTTGGCAGCGGCCGGTGCAAGCACCGGATCGAGTTCAAATCTGCTTACACGACCCTCACCGGTGAAAAGTGTTTCGTCGCGACGTCGCTCCTCGACGTATCCGATCCGCTGACGATCGTCCGCCTCCGAAACTTTCGCGACGGGCATCTTCGGAAATCCGCGCTCGGTCGGCGGCTGATCGCGGACTATTATCGTCGTTCTCCGGCCCTCGTCCGCGCGATCGATCGCGCTCCGGATTCGCTCCGGCGGGCTCTCGCGCGCGTCCTCGACCTCCTCTCCCGCCATCTTTAATCGGTCGATCAAGCCTTGTCCCCGACGGCGGTTCGAGGTTAGGATCGCGGTTTGAAACTCGTAATTAAAATTCTCACCTTCGCGTTCATCGCCTTCATCGCGATCCAGTTTCTGGTGTATTTCCTCCAGGAGCGGCTGATCTTCTTTCCCATGAAACTTCCCGCGGATTTTCGCTTCCGGCTCGGTCAGCCCTTCGTGGAGGTTTCGATCCCGACCGACGGTGCGGTCCTTCACGCGCTCCGATTTCGCGTTCGGGATCCGAAAGGAATCATCGTCTACTTTCATGGAAATTCGGGCAGCCTCGAAGACTGGGGTTCGGTCGGGGACAGCCTTTCCCACTTCGGGTACGACGTGCTCATTTCGGATTACCGCGGTTTCGGAAAGAGCACGGGCAAGCTAACTTCGGAGGCCCAGCTCATGGCGGATTCCCGGACGATACTCGACCTCGCCCGCAAGGAATATCCGGATTCGAAAATCACGCTGTTTGGCCGTTCGCTTGGAAGCGGAATCGCGACCCAGCTCGCGGCCAGCATGGACGCGAAACTCCTCATTCTCGAATCGCCGTACCTCAGCGTGCAAAGTCGGGCGACCGCGATGTTCCCGTTCGTCCTCCCTTTCGTGCTAAAATATCCGCTCCGAAGCGACCTTTTCGCGCCGAAAGTCACGGCGCCGGTTCTTCTCATTCACGGAACCGAAGACGAAGTCATCCCGTATTCCTCCGGCGAAGCACTCACCCATCGATTCACGAAGCCGCCGACTTTCGTCACGCTGGAGGGCGGTCATCACAACGATCTCTCCGAGTTTCCGGAATACCGCGCGGCACTCGAACGCGCGCTCGGAAAATAACGCGTCTACACGGACCTCGATTTCCGATCTAGGACTTCCTCTCCGCGGTAAGTTCCAAAAAACAACCCGGAGATCCCGTCCCAGAGCGCTTCCTCCGGTTTCGCAGCCCTCTGGGCGGAGCGACAATATCCCGCCGCCAGAATTCCGGAAGAATCCATCCGCACTTCGTTTTCCATTCGTTACCCTAAATCCAAACACCACCATCCAAGGAAATAAGAAGAGGAACTTTCATGATGAAATCGAGTGCAATGCTATTTCTCGCCGTCTCCACCCTCGCGTTCAGTTCGTGCGGATCGAGCATCGGCAATTACGGAAGCGGAAGTCTTCCGATCACCAGTACGATGAAACTCGTCGAAAAAGGCGTCGCGAAGACCGGTGCCGGCCTCGGCGGCTCTTCCTTCGCGGGCTTTCGCGGCCAGGACCGGAGTTACCTCGATCCGTTCTTCGTCGTTACGCCCCTTACGCAAAGCCTTTGCGACGTGCACGGCACGCCCCTCACTCCGGGCGGCGGTGGATACCTGATGAATAATGACGCGCGCTATCCGTACATTAAAACTTACTGCGCGCTCACCGTGAATGATGGCGAAACCGTTCGCGGAGGGTTCCAGCTGGTCGAAGGATTAGTATGCGGCCTCGAAAAGGGCGGTATCCAGTTCCACGGCGTTCCGCAAGCGATCACGATCGATTTCACCGACACCGATTGCTGGCCAAACGGCGGACCAGGCGGCACGCCGGGTTCCGCTACCATCACCGCGACGGGGAGCGCACCGGCCGCGTTCAACGCGCATTACACGAAAGGCGTCGTCTTCACGGTCGCCGATTTCGGATTGACCTATAGCCTCGGGGCGAACCTCGACACCGATAAGATCGAGTTCATCGCGAATGAAGTTTGGTCCTCGGGTAGCTCCGCGGGAAACACCGGCGTCATGGCCGGTGAAATTACGAAATCGACCGGCGTTCTTCGCTTCGAAAAGCGCGACGAAAGAATTCGGGCGAGCTGCGCGGACAATAGCTGCGGATGGAACCGTCACACGCGAATTTTAGCGAATCTCACGATGACGAATGGAAATCCGACCGGCCTGACTTCTCTCGAGTATGGCTTTGCGGACACGCATGTCGGCCCGGCGGCGCTCGCCGATCCGACCGATACGAGTTCGTATGGCCAAATCGTAACGGCGAAAGGAACCATTGCCACCGAAATTAAGGCCCGGTTTTTCAGT
>JAYVXM010000602.1:0-3178 GCA_043785205.1 Bdellovibrionales bacterium | reverse complement strand
CGTATCTTCGGCGCGCCAAATCCCGTCGCTTCGCGAACCGTCGGGAAGTCGCATGCCGACGGTTTCGGCGATCCTCACCGTGGCGCCCGACGGAATTTGGGCGGGATCCGCCGCGATCGTACGGAACGGCTCGAGCGCGCAAGCTCCGGTCCCCCGACCCCACGGAAGTTTCGTGAAATGATAGCGGCTCTCTCCTCCGACCCGTCCGGCCCAATTCACGACTCGACCGTTCCGGAGCCGGGCACTGCCCTCCATCGTAAGATCCTTCAGGAACGCGCTCGTGACTCGCGCGAGGACCGTTCCGTCCATCGCGAGGACTCGGGAGGTTTTCGGCCCCGCGGGATAGTCCGCTTCGAAAATCATGTAGTAGTAAGTATTCCGATACGTTCCGATCGGGTCTTCGAAGGCGCGGGCCGGCGTAATGCGCCCGACCCCCGTCGAGACGACGAGAAAAAATACGGCCATCCAAAGCCTTAGGGAAACGGATTCCTTCCGATTCATCCTCTAAGGTTAAGGGCTTTACACGGAAGTGCCAAGCCCTTAGCTTCTAGCGACGCATGACGGAATCGAACGAAATGGGCGACGGGGCTGACGCCTCGCAGCGGAACGACCTCGAATTCGCGACCCTCCCGAATATCCTCACTTCGATCCGGGTGGCGCTGATTCCCGCCATCATCTGGCTCTTGATGCGTCGGAACCCCACGCTCGACATCGTCGCCGGCTTCACCTTCACCGCCGCCGGCATCACGGATTATTTCGACGGCTACTTCGCGCGGAAATATAAAACCGAGAGCGTTTTCGGGAAACTCATGGATCCCCTCGCGGACAAGTTTCTCGTCGTCTCTTCGCTTTGCATGCTTCAAGAACTCGGACGCATTCCCGCGCTCCTCGTAATTCTTTTGATTTGCCGGGAAATGGCGATCACCGGACTCCGCGCGCTCGCTTCGAGCGAGGGCTTGATCATCGGCGCTTCCCAGTCGGCGAAGTGGAAAACCGCGACTCAGATGGTGGCGATTCCGTGGCTCATGGTTCCGCAGGGCCTCTTCGGGATTCCGCTCTACCCGATGGGCCAAGCTCTGATCTATATCTCGCTCGCGATCAGCCTCTGGAGCGCGAAGGATTACATCGTCGATTTCTTCGTCGCGATCCGCGCGAAACGGAAGAAAAAACGCGAAGCGAAGCGGGCGGCGCGAAAGCTCCGCCGGGGCTCCAAACTCAAGGCGACTTGATCCGGGGACGGTCGGGTTTTTCCCGACATTGGGGGTACGAGGAAATTTGCCCTCCCATTTTTGTTGCTCCCTCGATCACGCGGACCGAAGCCGGGAAAAATCCGACCCCTACCGACTCGGCGCGATCCAGAGTACGTCGGCGATTTTCGCCTCGCGGTTCGCGAAGCGTGAAGCCACGAAGAGATAATCACTCAGGCGATTCACGTACTCGAGCACCACCGGACGGAGCGATTCCGAACGGTGAAGCGCGACGAGCTCCCGCTCGGCGCGGCGGCAGATCGTGCGCGCGACATGAAGGTGGGCCGCCGCGGGCGAACCGCCGGGCAGGATGAAATGGGTCAGCGGCGCGAGCGATTTCTCCATGCCGTCGATTTCGTTTTCGAGGAGCGCGACTTCGCCGCCCGCGATGAGCGCGACGGAAACCGTCTTTCCGCGCGGCGTCGCGAGTTCGGCGCCGAGTTGAAAGAGCTCGCCCTGAATCCGTCGAAGGCGTTCTCCGAACTCCCCCGGTAAAGAAACGAGACCAAGCGCGGCATTGAGTTCGTCGAGTGTCCCGTAGGCCCGGATGCGGAGGTGATCCTTCGGAACCCGCTCCCCGCCGAAGAGGCCGGTTTCGCCTTGATCACCTTTTTTCGTATAGATCTTCATGCGTCCGAAAAACTTAGCCCTCCGGACCCCTCTCCCGCAAGAGGCTTGACCGAGCGGGCGAGTCCGGCTATTCCAATAGCCGTTCAAGCCGGTGCGGGAATAGCTCAGTTGGCTAGAGCGCCACGTTGCCAACGTGGAGGTCGAGGGTTCGAGCCCCTTTTCCCGCTCCATTAAATCTCTCCGACCCCCTTCATTAGAAAAGCAACGTTCGCCTTTAGCGCCGCCGAAGTCCGAGCGGAAAAAGGCCATCAGCCGCAATCGCGGTTCCCGATTTCCATCGCATCCGTAACCCGGCAAGTGCCCTTCACGGTGTAAACGACCGCCGTCGACATACATTCTTCCTGGACCGACATCTGGACGATCCACTTATCTTTTCCGTCCTTCGTCGTCCCGGAATAAGTCGCGTCGCCCGCTCGCGGTTGATCGCGCTTCGCGAAGGCCTTTTCGGCGGCCTTTTGGATATTCGATATGTTTTGGCAAACGGTAGGAGCCGCCTGGACTTGAGCGACGGTCAACAAAACAGGGATGGAAATCAGAGCTTGGAACTTCATGGGGAACCTCCAGGTTACGAGTGAGGGCGCCTCTTTACCGCATTGCGTCATCTTCGTCAAATCTAATCGGGCTGGCAGATCAGCGGACTTTGGATTCAGTAGAACTCTCCGCCGCCCGCTCCTCGTCCGTAAGGTCGATCGCCTCTCCCGGCTCGAAAGCCGTTTCGAGCGCGCCACCGTTCGCGTGCAGTCGCTTCAAAACCCGCGACGCTACGCCTTCCGAAGTGTTTGCGAACGTCGTGAACATCAGGAGCTTCCCGATCGGATAGCCCACGACCGAGCTCGCCGTCCCGAGAAGGACCGCGCCAGTAAGCGCCGTATTTAAGACCGAGACCGCCGCCTTGCCGACCGACGGTCGGCCGGTTTCCGTCGGATAGAACACGACGGATGCGACCCCGTCGCGCGTCTCCTCGTCGAGGCCGAGGCTCCGGCCGCCGGCGCTCAGCGTGCGGAGGCGATCCCGGAACCGCGTCTCCGCTTCGTCGCAGAGGCGCGCGACGAGCTTGTAAATCCGTTTTCCGTGGAGGCTCTTCACTTGGGAAAGTGCGCTTCCCTTGGCGACCGCACGATCGTCGCCGAGGCCGAGCTCACTGTCCGTCAGGCTCAGTAAATTATCCGAATTGAAAACGCACTTCTCGGCGAGGAAGTCGGGATCGATCGTCGATTTCCCCATGCGTTCGAGCGCACGGAGGAAGCGGGCGGGCATTTCGGCGCGGGCAGCGGGATCACGGTTGAAGTCGTTCGCCGCCC